>JANOUN010000158.1:0-10313 GCA_031416875.1 Planctomycetota bacterium
GATCAGCATGTGTTTAATATCCTCTCAGCGCAGGTTTCAGCAAAGTCAGATGGACGTAGCTGAAATCACAAGAATTCAGAGTCTCAACGTCGTGTCAACTCAGGAAGAACGATCCGAATTCTTGTGAATTCGGCTAAATGATTTCTGGCACTAGTGCCTTGTCAAGTCTGACAATGTAGGTTGGACATTCTTGTCCGACTGCGTTTTGACGGGCAAGAATGCCCATCGTACCCCGGAATAAATCATTGACAGGACTCTAGCGGCATGCGGCGAATGCAGTTCGAGCAGATTGAATTCTGTCTGCGGGAAGTTCAACATCGTCCGGAAGGTAGCGAGCCTGTTCGTAGATTTCGGCAAGTGTCCGAACTGCGTTGCCCTGTTGCGGTGATTCTGCTGCAAGCCTTGTCGCAGCGGCGCGATGCGTCCACCAGGATTCAACCAGTTTCTTCGGATTCAACGCCAGTTCGTGAAACGCCGCGATGACGTCTTCCCGTGAGCGAATCTCGCTCGGTTGGTGGATTCGTTCGGGACCGGCGATTCCAGTTGCATCGGAGACCAGTTTCAGCAACGGTCGCCGCAGCATGAACCCTGCGACGGCCATGATTCCCAGGAGTACCAGACCAACCAGAAAAAATGATCCGATCGCCAGCGGAGCATCGGCAGAAACAGAACCGCCGCCACCCGACGACGAGCGTGATGCAGCCGGTGCCGATGGTGCCTTGCTGAGATCTGACAGAAAATTCGACGCAGCGTCATTCCACTTGTTTATGCGGGAATCAGAATCAGCGGGAGACTGCTGCCATGTCGAATCGCGAGGCTGCCGCGACTCTGCAGATCGCTCATTAAACTTCGCATCTTTGATGAGTTCTTCCACTTCGTCGTCCATACCGAGCAGCCGATCGGTGAGCCAATTCTTTTTCTGCAGACCTGTGCCATCTGGACTCCTGGCCGGAGCATCTTGACTGCTTCTGTTTCCAGGCTGACCGGCATCAGTACCAGCCTGACCGGCAATCGACTTCTGTTCGGCTTGCTGTTGTGCTTTCCTCTGGGCGATGGATTCTTCTTTTGCCTGTTCAATGATTTTATCCAGTGTGCCACGGACGCCCCGTTTTTGCAACTCGCTGCGAATATCGACCCCCGATTGTTTGGTTCCCATTGCGGGATCCGGAGTTCCAGGCTGCGTCGAATCACGACGACCAGAATCACGAGGTGGTGATGATTTTAAACGTTCATTCGTACCGGGCGATTTTGAATTTGCAAGGTCTTCGTTTGTGCCAGGTGTCGGAAATCCGTTGCGAAGTTGCTCCTTCAGAAATTCAGAAACCGAAGGCAATGATTTATCAGAAGAACCTGATCCGGAAGAACCTGTTCCGGAAGAATTCCGCGACTGCTGTTCTGCTCGCTGTTGAATGCCGTCACGGTTTCCGGCTGGCGACGGTGGAGAATCAACGGACGGAATTTCCGCAGGGGGAAAAACTTCGCCCTGTTCTGATGTCCGCGGACCAGTGCTGGCTGGCGGTACAATCGGCGCCGCACGATCCGGACGTCGCATTACGCGTTTCGATGGATCCGGTGCCGAGGCACTTCCTTTATCCTCTGTGCGAGGCGACCGCATACCCGGACGGATATCCGGCGGGCGAAGGTCGTCGGGCTCAGGTCCGTTTGTTCCATTGTTGCGTGGCTGCTCGTTCCGCTGTGAGTCCTTGTATCGTTCCAGCAGGTCCTGAAAGGCCTGCAACGATGGTTGCGATTTTTCACTGTTGCCAGCTGCATCGTCGCTGGGTTCGCCCTCACCCTCGCCACTCTCAACGTCTTTGCGATCACTGCCATCGCGAGGCTGAGTAGCGCGAGGCGGTCTTTCTTCACCTCTGCCTCGCTGCGGGGTCGTCTGCGGCGACGGATCATCGCGATCCGGGGGCGCATCGACAGGCGGGCGATTGTCTGCATGCTCCGGCGACTTCTTCTTTCCACCCTGAGCGATCTCAGACAGTTTCTTCATGGCGTCCTTGAGCGACTCCCAGGATTGTTCGCCGGGCTGCGTCGGTGGCTCTGGCTGCTCCGTCGGTGGGCGCTGCGGCTGCGTTGGGGATTGTCCCGGTCGCCTCGGAATCGGTGGCAACTGTGACTGAGAAGCATCACCGTCATTTTTCGGCAGCAGGCCATCCTTCGAAAACTGCTCCAGCATCTTCTTCAATTGCTGCTGCATGACAGGGCTTGACATCGCTTCATCCAACTGCTCCTTCGGGATCGAATCGAGATCAGGTGGCTTGACACCCGGTGGCAGCTGGTCCTGCAACTTCTTCAGCGCCTGTTGCAACTGTTCCAGCTGCTTGTTGTCGATCTTGGGAGTGTCCTCAGAAGGAGCGACCAACGACCGCAGTTTTTGCAGCAACTGCATCTGAGTCTGGACATCCGACAGTCTGCCTTCAGGTAACGGAAGAATCCGCTGCGACGCAGTATCTTCGGGCACAGGTTGTGCTTCCACCCTGCCACTGCTCCACATCAGCATGAACAGCAGGCCAGGAATGCATGCACAAACAGGAGTCCGCATCGCAACAATTCCTACAAAGGCGTTTCCAGCTCTCCGTGATTGGCCTATCTGCGGGAGGGCGAGGCTCCTGCCGAGCTGTGTTTTCCGGCGTTTTTCGGCTCGGCAGGAGCCTCTCCCACGCATGAATCAATTCGATTGGCGAAGAACCGCTTTTTTACTGACTCTACCGGATTGTATGTACTGGATGTTTGAACCACGAATCGACACGAATGAACACGAATGTCAGGCATTCCATTCGTACTACTAACGTTCTGAATCTGCGCAGGACGCGCAAGTTTTGTGCTGCGGATAGCGGATGCCGTCGTCTTTCCAATCGCAGTTTTTTAACCGCGGATGACACGGATAGCACGGATGAGTTACAGGGTGTTTATCTGTGAAATCTGCGAAATCCGTGGTCAAAAACTCTTTCACGCTGTTCTCTGGGTTGCGGGCGAAGCCCGCGCCAAGCCTATTTGTGTTCATTCGTGGTTCCAAGTCCGGAAACCTCGCTTCAATTGGCGGACACATAGAAAACGGTACAGTCAGGAACTCTCAATGGAAGCAAAAGGATTCTAGCACTTGCACGACGTCATTGAAGCGTGCATTTCCTTGACGTGAAAATGATGCAGGACAGTCACTGCGCAGCAAAAAGGGGCAAAACGCTGTCTCCGCACGCACCCGAATACCGTGACCGCAGGGATGCTTCCTCTCGGACCTGACCCGGTTAGGCTGGATCCGCCGCGATTGGAGACAGCGTTTTGCCCCTGATTGAGCAATTCGCGAGCACTGCATTATCCAGCCGACTGCTGCGAATCTCAAGCGATGACCACGAACTTTGAGCAACGAATTGCATTTTCTCACGACAAGTCCTGGTCTCACTCATCGTCTGCTGCGTTTGACTGTTCGATTTCCCATGCGGTGGCGACGATTCGGATTCGCGGATAATCAACCTGGCCTTCAAGGTGCTCAAAGACCGGTTTCAGGCGTTCGCAGCCAACCTGTCCAATGGCTTGCTGCACCAATTCCTGCAGCTTCGGCGGAATCCAGGGATCTATATCGGTGATCCGATGGGCCTTGATGTATTCCCCCAGGTACTTGCTGACCGTATCCACCGTGCGATCCAGTTGATTCGCGACATCTTCAATCGACAACCCCTGTTCGAACAAGTCAAAGTATTCTGCTGACGCACTTTCACTCGTCTGCGAAAAACGGCTTTTGCCGGCTGATCGCGCAACCACAGGAGTTTGAGTTTCGATATTCATGGCCACGTTATGCGACTGGCACCATTCCTTGATTGTGTGCAGCACCACCGCTCCGAATTCCTTCTGTTTCTGCGCCCCGATCCCGGGGACTCGCGTTAATGTTTCGGTATTTGTGGGTCGTTGCCGCGCCAGATCGCGCAGGGTTGCGTCGCTGAAAATGATGTACGGGGGCACCTGCTTCTGAACCGCGAGACGATTCCTCATGCCACGCAGTTCTTCAAACAGGTCGCGATTCACACCTTCCCACTGATCGTCCACCGGTTGAGCTGACTCAGCCACCTGCAGTCGCAACAGCATCGGCGTTGCCTGGCCTTTGAGCAGCTGACGTCCGAGCGGTGTGACCTCCAGACAGTTGTATTCGCCGACCTGCCGCAGGAATCCCTGCGACAACAACTGGTCGAACCAGTTCCGCAGCTGAGGCTCCGGTTCGTCTTTGAGCAATCCCCAGGTGCTCAGCTTATCATGGCCGTTTTCCACGATCCGTTTTACTTTTGACCCACGGAGCACTTGCGCGGTATACGCCGCACCGAAGCGCTCTCCCTGGCGCACGACGCAGGACAGGATTTTCTGCCCCAGAATCATGGGCTCTTCGACCGGCTGCATTTCGTTCAGGCAAAAATCGCACGCGCCGCAGTTTTCGGCTTCCAGCGTCTGCCCGAAATGTTCCACCAACTGCCGATGACGGCAACGAGTGCTCACGCAATACTGTTGCATCGCCGACACGGCTCGCTGACCGGCCTGACGCACGGCAGAATCCTCTGTATCCTTCATCAGGTATTCCCAGGTATCCGCATCTCTCGCGGCATACAGCAGACAGCATTCGGCTTCCAGGCCATCGCGTCCAGCGCGACCGCTCTCCTGCTGGTAGTTTTCCAGCGACTGCGGCATCTCCGCATGGATCACGAAACGCACGTTGCTCTTGTCGATCCCCATGCCGAACGCGACCGTCGCGACGATGATGTTGACATCTTCGTCGATAAAGGCATCCTGATTCTTTCGGCGATCTTCGTCAGACATGCCGGCATGATAGGGCAGCGTTTTGAAGCCGAGTCGATTGAGCGAGTCGCTGGTGCTATCGACATTCTTGCGACTGATACAATAGACGATGCCTGATTCGCCCTTGTGTCGCTGCAGAATGCGTTGAAGCTGACCGGTCGGATCTGTGCGACGCTCAACGCGGTACTGCAGGTTCGGACGATCGAAATTTCCAACAAGAATCTCCGCATCCGCGATCCCGAGCTGTTCCGCAATGTCCCTGCGAACCTGTTCCGTCGCAGTCGCCGTGTAGCCATGGACTGCAGCCTGCGGAAACGCCGTTTTCAGGCATCGCAGCTGGCGGTACTCCGGTCGAAAATCGTGCCCCCACTGACTGATGCAATGTGCTTCATCAATCGCAATAAAGGAGACTCCTGCTCCCTGCAGGAACTCAATTGTCTGCGGCTGCACCAGACGCTCCGGGGCAATGTACAACAGCTTAAGTTCGCGTCGCCGGATCTTCCCCGCGACATCGCGTTTGTCCTGCGCTGTCTGCATACTGTTGATGCAGGCTGAAGAGACTCCAACGGCCTGAAGTGAATCGACCTGGTCCTTCATCAGTGAGATGAGCGGCGAAACGACCAGTGCCATTCCATCGCGACTGATCGCGGGCACCTGGTAGCACAGGGATTTCCCGCCGCCGGTCGGCAGCACGACCAGCGAATCACGGTCACCCATGACCAGCGCCATCGCTTCGCGCTGCAGTGGACGAAATCCGGGATAGCCCCAGTACTGTTGCAGGTTCGCCAGCAGGCTGGCGGCGACACTTTCGTTCATTGTCAAGAGTCTCCTCTGTAGGATGGACATTCATGTCCGTCGTATGGTCGAACGATATTGTTGAATCAACGATGGCTGTGTCACGATCGTATTTCAGCTGGGGTGTATTTCTGTGGTGAAGACTCGGACATGAATGTCCAAGCTACACAAATCGCACCTTTTGGGTGATACTTGTTCATGGAGCGGTTCGCTTCATGGAATCGGTTCCGCCGACGCCGGAGGTTTCCCCTTGCCGCTGCGAACATAAGCCGCTCGATCCTGAGCGTACTGTTCGGCAGTCTCAACAATCGATGCGACCTCGTCGGACTTCGCCGCCTCAAACATCTTCTTCAGGAACGGCACACACCAGCCACAGCCGGTTCCCGCACCACCACACTCGCTGATCTGACTGGGCCCGCGCGGGCGATGAATCCGCAGAAAGTTCTGAACCTTTCGCTGACTCACGTGAAAGCAGTAACACAATTTGTCATCGGGCTGCATAGCGTACTCCTGTCGTGTCAATAAATGGGGCGTTATATCCGCTCCATCGTCCAGAAATCCGCTGGCAGCATGGATCGAAATCCTTCCGGCTTGAGTGCCAGAAGCGAACAGCGAAGTTCCGGCAGCAGTCGTTCCACCGTGCTTCCTGGCAGCAGTCCTGAGACGCCCGTTTTGGAAGACGTGCCCAGGATGACAAGGTCCGCATTCGCTTCCCGGACAGCGTTCAGAATGCATTCATCCGCATCGCCGACGGGCACTTGGACTTTCACGCCGGCGGGCAGAGTACGATAATCGGTCGCCGCCAGTTGTTCGTGAACTTTGCCTGTCAGCGCGGTCAAATCGGAACCCTCCGCTGCTGCATGCACAACATGCACCCGTGCGGAAATTCTTGAGGCCATCGACACGGCGGTGCAAATGACATCTGCGCCGACAGGACCAAGGTCTGTACAAGCGACGATGTCCACTGAATCATTGTCTTCAGCAGGAGGCTTGACGATCCACACTGGCCCTGGTGCAAGTCGCAGCAGTTTCAGTCCCGTACTCCCAAAGAGGACTCGTCGCAGTGAGCCAAGATCGCGGGTTCCGCAAACGATGAGTGTATCCGGGCGATTGCCAGCCAGGCGAATCAGTTCTTCCCACGCATCACCGGTTCGTACAACGCAATCCACCTGTTTGGCGGACTTTGCATCAGGAGCGTATTGCTGCCGAAGTTCGCAGAGGACCGCTTCGGCAGCGGTGCGATCCTGGATCAACTGACGGTCAGCGTCTTCATGTGAACCAAACCAGCCTGCGGATGAGTTCTGAAAAATCGACGCCAGCGTGACGGAAATTCTGCCACCGCTGGCAACCTGAAACGCCTGCAGGACCGCCAGTTGACTTGGCAGTTTCAGCTTCGATGCGTCCCACGGTCGTTCCCCCGGCATTTCTACACCGACAACTATACGCTTGACCTGAAACATGATGATCGTCTTGTTTGAGTGCGTTTGATTTTTTGACCTTAGGGTAAAGACAACAGCAAATTAGCCGCGCCGATCCATCAGCACCGACGTTGCACTGTAATTCTATCGCAATTTGTCCGGTATTCACTTCCACTGCGAAGAATTCGCGCCGGTCCAGCTGAATGTGATATTCGGTAGAATGCTCATGAGGCGGCATTTGCTTAGAATGTCCTGTCTGTCAATTCAGCTCGTTTGACCCGAGCCATCGGCGAGGCAGCTCGTACTAGAGCCTCGCCGATGGCTCGGGTCAAACGAAAGCAGAAAATAAACACCACACCAACGCCGTACCGCTACCAGGATGGATCACACAATGAAAGCCGTGCAGTTTCAAAAGGCAGGTGAGCCCTCTGCCGTTCTCAAGGCGCTTGACACGGATCGCCCAGTGCCAAAATCCGGCGAAGTACTGGTGCGGATGCTGGCGACGCCGATCAATCCGTCGGATCTGATGTTTATTCGCGGACGCTACACCGTTCCGGCTCTGTGTCCGACAACGCCTGGTTTTGAGGGCGTCGGTGTTGTGGAAGCATCCGGTGGCGGTCTGCGAGGCCGGTTGTTCATGAAGCGTCGCGTCGTGGTGCTCAACCGCCGCGGCGGCAACTGGGCCGACTATGCGGTCGTCCCGGCAACCGAAGTCATTCCCATCAGCAGTAGCCTGTCACTTGAACAGGCCGCAACTTTCTTTGTGAATCCGGCGACGGCCTGGGTGATGACGCGGGAAGTCCTGAAAGTCCCGCAAGGCCAATGGCTGGTCCAAACGGCTGCCGGTTCCGCACTCGGCCGCATGATCATTCGACTTGGCAAAACGACCGGTTTCAAAACGTTCAATATCGTCCGGCGAGAAAGTCAGGCAGAAGAATTACGAAGTCTGGGTGCAGACCACGTTGAAGTGTTCGACGAATCCAAAAGCACGCCGGAACAGCTGATCGCATCCATTCGCAGAACGATCAGTATCGCTGGCGCCGGAGCGGGCTTTGCGATCGACGCCGTCGGCGGTGCCACCGGTTCGGCTGTCATTCAGAGTCTCGGCCATCATGGGCGCATGCTGGCGTACGGGACACTCAGCAATGAGCCTCTGGTCATTAGTCCCCGAGTCCTGATGACGACGAGCAGCAAAGTCGAAGGCTTCTGGCTGGGCAGCTTCATGGCCGGCGTGTCGCTGCCGTTTAAGCTCCGACTGGTTCATCGACTGACAAAGCTGATCCAGGCAGGTGTGCTGAGCACCGAGATCGGTCGAGCATATTCGCTGGATCAGATCCACGATGCAGTCAAGGCCGCACAAGACTCGTCTGTGGCAGGGAAAGTCCTGCTGCGCATTTCTGAGATGCCAAAGTGAATGCAGAGGATTAAGATACAAGAGCTCAGAATGCAGGCGGGAAACTGCTCAGATCTGCCAGCGGCCCGAGCCATCCGCTGAGTACCGTCCGATCGACGTTGAAAAATTACGAATTCCCGCGACGGGTGAGTCGATCTTTCAGTATCGACGCACGCTCATTCAGCTCAGAGAGTGTCATGCTGGCCAGCAATTCATCGACTGTGGGACGTTCATTTAGAAGCTGCTCAAGTAACCGTATCTGACCAATCTGCTCGCCTTTCTCAAGACCTTTCTCAAGACCCTCTTCAAGACCAATTCTCTGCCCCGTCGCAAGTCCTTCGCGGCGAGCGGCCTGCACTTCCCAGGCTCGGTCGCGGGCGGCGCGTTGCCGAGAATCGTAGATGTGACGCTGGTTCGGGGTTTTCGAGATCATCTCAAGGATTCCTATCATTTTCTGATACGGCACTTCCGGCAGCACAGATCGCAACTGCTCAGCGTCCAGTTCCTCAGCACACTGAAACAGCCACGCCCATTTTTCAAGAGACGCACCGACCGGACAATCCAACGCTCCCGTATTGTACTTCGGCAGCTCGACCGTGTGAATCTGAAAATGGTCCGTGAAGTGGATTCCGTGTTGCAGATTGCTCAGCGTGAACGTCAAATGACCCGCAGAAACCTGCGAAAACATGAGTGACGAAAGAATGCAAATCCCGATCGTCGGACACAGATCCGCATACTCCTCGCCCTCAAGCAATTGCCCGGAACAAAGACATGCCGCATAGTACACCAGCCGTTCGCGAAGTGCAGGAGTCACCGATTTCTGCATCTCAACGTTCAGCAGCCGCCCGTCGGAGTCCTTCGCTTTGATGTCCAGAATCGCCAGCTTGTCCGTCTCAAATTCCTGCTCGATAAACGGGTTGAGTAGCTCCACTTCCACGATCGGCGACGGCAGTTCCAGAATCGCGTTCAACAGATGAATCAGCAAATCCGAATTCGCCGGATCTCCAAACGCCAGCCGAAAGACGTAGTCATTCGTCGGATCAATTCCCAATCCCATCCAGCGTTCATCCTCAGCGAAACCTCGCAACCGTCGGTCACTCTTGAACCGTCAATCACACCTGACGCACAGCATACCCGCCGACGCAACACTTCGCCACCGACCGCGATCACGTGTCGGACCGCGATCGCGGATTCAATTCCATGTGAGCAATTCCCGATGCCTCAGATCGCAGACGTACGAGGCATTTGCTTGTTAGTTAAATCAGCGTGCGGAGCTGGAATGAGAAACGAAACCCAACTCATATCAAATCGCGGTCTTCTTCCCCACAAGCCTATCAACCACGCAAAAACACTTCATCCCTTTCCAAACAATGAGCTGCGTCCACTTTGCCTTTTCGCACCGACAAAAATCTCCATCCCCAGCAACGTGCCACCAGCCACACCCAAGCCAAGCATCCCGCCGAACGCCAGCGTCCCGGCAACCAGCAGCCCCTTCTGGATATTGCCGTTGTCCCACTAAGTCTCAATAACGTGACCGACCTGCTTTGCTGCATGAGTCAGCCAAGACAGCCCGCTCGGGTCCGTCAGGTTCGCCGGATCATTGGCCGAGTAGCGACTTAAGTTCGTATCACCAGCACCGAAGGATCCACTCGCGTAACTCGAAACGTCAGCCGGAGGAGCTGAAGGTAAAATTCCCTCAAAAAAACTCCTTGCTGCTGATTTCGCGAGGTTGTGACCCGGGTTCGAGCGAAGGTGCGTGGAACTGTGCCAATCCGTGCAGATTGCCGGGCATTGGCGTACGTGCGTTAAGTTGCCCCAACAAATCCTGGGAGACTGGCGTATCCTCAGTTCAGGTGCCGCCCTGCGCGGCTTCCAGCGACTGAATTACCCAGAATGAGAGACTTTCGAGTGTCCGGCGA
>JANOUN010000159.1:0-3661 GCA_031416875.1 Planctomycetota bacterium
GAGCCGAAGTGCAACGCATCATTCACATCAATCGCCACGCTCCGCTCACAGCCAACGGATCGCTCAAAGATCAGATCGCTGCCTTCATTGAAGCCGCGCTCGAAGAATTCTCGTCATCGATTTGACGTGTTTTCCGGGGCCGGCGCTACAAACTTCAATCGAAGCACCTTAAGCATTCATGCTGTCGTCCTGTAAGATAATGGCCCGGGCTGATTTTTTGCGCACACAATCTGCCCTGCATCGACCATCACCGACGAGTTTTTTCCCCGCCCGCTTGCTCCAGGGCGATTCTCTTGCCACTATGTTCATTGCTTCGTTGAAGAATCCTGCCCCAAACTCCGAACTGCTGGACTCCTGCCGTGATCCTATCCTGCGTCCGAACTGTTGCTTTGCGTTCGATAATTCTCTGCGTCTCGATTCCCGGTATGACAGCTGTCTGTGATTTGGCGGCAGCGGATGTCCGTGACAGAGCTGTCGTCAGCCTGACGTTTGATGATTTGCCGGAATCAGGAGCCATCGCGACGACCGCCGATGCGGCGAAGAGCGGAAAACTGGCAGATGTGGTATCTCTGACTCAGGCTCCTTCCCGAATTCCATCGGCATTTGTCAAGGGCAGCACAGGTGGGTCGCTGCTGCTCAATCCAGAAAGTAAGCAACAGATTGTCATTGCAAACAGTGAAGACGTCAGCCGACCGGATGCAGTTTCTGTCAGCGGACTGTTTGCAAATCTGCAGTCAGCCGACTCCAACACGTATCACGGCCTGTTTGCCAAACGCCATCCGACGACCAGCACGTCAAATTATGGGATCAATTTCAATCCCGGTACTGATACGCTTCAGGTGTACATCAATGACAGCATGGGATACAAACTTGCGCAGTACAGCGTGAAGCAGACGATTGGATATCGGCGTCGGATGCATTTGACCATCAGCCTGGACCATGCCGACGCTCCGGGAGCCGATGCCGACGCAGATGTGGATGATGTTCGGCTGCGGGTGTTTGTCAATGGCCAGCCTGCGACTCCGACGGTCGTCACGGGTGGGTTCGCGGAAGGCAAAGTGGGGTGGCTGCAGGACGTTTCGCTGGCGAAGTGCGTGAGCGATACACCCCTTACGATTGGTTCCAGTTTCGCCGACGGCGAATTGCTGCGACTGGTCTGTGATGAATTTCACGTCTTTGCCGAGTCCTTGACGGACGAAGATGCCGCGGCCTTATTCAACGAAGTCGCTGGTGCATCCGCCGCCGAGATTTCGCAGGAACCGACAGCTGGAGCTGACAGCACTCAATTGCAGCCCATCATTGGGCGAGTCATCCCGCACGCGGTTGAAATCAACAAGACAACGCGAGTGCAATTGGCCGGTCAGAATATGCAGGGGGCAAGGCTGCACACAGACGTGCCGGGAATTTCCTGCTCGGTCGTGGAAGGTGGTAATGCAAACCAGGGACTTTTCGATGTGACGGTTGCAGACACCGTATTACCCGGACGCTATCTGGTGCGCTGCGTGACGCCTGGGGGTGTCAGCAAACCTGCCGTGATCGCAGTCGACCGCATTCCAACGGCGGCGGAAGGCACGTATACAAAGGAAGCACCTGCGACGGCGCTGCCAACCGCAGTCGCGGGCGTCATTGCAGGCACCGAACAGAAGCAGCTTTGGTTTCGGGGTACAGCGAACCAGAGAATCGTGGCGGAAGTCGAAGCTCGGCGCGTGGGTTCGAAACTCGATCCCGTCGTTGAGATCCGTTCGGCCGAAGGTACTCCTTTGGCGCTGCAGTGGCAGCAGGCGGAACTCCAGGGGGATGCGCGAGCGACCGTGACGCTGCCAGCCGATGGCCTTTACGTGGCGGAAGTTCACGATCTGCAGTTTCGCGCAGCAGGCGGCAGCATTTGGCGGTTGATCGTGGGTGACCTGCCGCCATCGTCGATTGCGTTTCCGGCGACAGTGACGTCTGCGGCCACATCATTAAGAACACTCAGCAAGAACTCGATTTCAGAAGCTGTCTCGATCCGGGAAAACGAAGGCAGCGTTGCGATTCAGTCGGGCGTCGCCATTCTTCCGCTGCCGGCACTCAGGACTTTGAACGGCGTGCATGTGGTAGAACCGCTGGAAGGCACATTTCCGGAAGCCGCTGTCGATGCGACGTTCACCGCAGCTCCGTTTCTGCCCCTGTTCATCAGCGGCCGCATCGCCGCGGCGGGTGAATCCGATACCGTCCTGCTGACGGTCACGCCGGGACAGGCGCTGAACTTCCAACTGGCCGCGCGCGGGATCTCGTCGCCGTTGCGCGGTCACCTGGCATTGTTGAATGGTGACGCAATCGTCGCGCAGAATGATGGAAATTCAGGAGTCGATGATCCGACGTTCAACTTTGCTGTACCGGAAGGGGTGACGCAATTGAAGGTCCGCGTTCGGGATATCAACGAAAAGGGTTCACAGGCGTCGGTCTATCAGCTTCAGGTGGCGCGCCCGGATCGTCCCGCGTTTACTCTGAGTACCCGCGAAGAATCGATTCGACTGCCACTGAACGGATCGACTCCGGTCCGCTTGTCAGTGGTTCGCACATCTCCTTCGTTTCGCTACACGGGCCCGATTCATCTTTCGACGGCAGGAATGTCGTCGGTCACAATTGTGCCGCAGACGATTGCGGCAAGTGAGCAAAATCAGGATGTGCTGGTCATGTTGACTCGCAACGCCGCGGGAAATCCCGCAGTCGCCGCGGACGGGCAAGCGCTGACGATTTCAGGAACGGCCGACGGAGCGGCTTCAGGGTTTTCGGCGATGGCATCCGTAGTTCTCGACTCGGTTCCGACGAATGCACTGACCCTGGCCGACGAAGCCCTGGTGGCAGGCCCCGCCGACCCGACTCTCGGCACGATCCTGCTGGATGCCGCGCCACCGATTCTGCTGCGTGGCCTGTCAGCGGTGCTGCCTGTGCGAGTCATCCCGTTAACGGAGCAGACACCTCCGTTCGTGCGTTTTGAAATGACGACCACCGAACCTGCTCGCCGTGAAGATCCTAACAAGCCTGATTCGCCAATAAAGCCCGCCATCGCACTGAATGAATTCCAGTTCGGTGCAGTTTCTCAGGGCGTCATTGGACTCACTGTTCGCGTACCGAGCGATACACCGTCCACCGCAATCGATGTCGTGATTTCGGCCGACTTCGTCACTCAGCCACTGGCATCCGGAATCGGTTCCAGGGCGTGGACAGCCCCGACGACACTGTTCATTGAAGACGCGGTCGCCGTCGCACCGCTGGCCGACGTGAAAGGCACCAAGGCCGGTGGGGCAGTCATCACCGGAACCGTGCAGCGTCATCCATCGTACGATGGAGAATTCATGGTGGTACTGGACGGACTGCCCAAAGATTTTGCAACAGCACCTGCGATTGTCGCTGCCGGGCAATCGGCCTTCACGCTGAACCTGACAATCCCCGAGTCGGCTACACCCGGCGAAGTCCCCAATCTGAATGTCCGGGCTCAGGTTGCCAGTGGCTCAATCATCAGTAAACCCGTGGCGGTGAAAGTCGCGGTGGAGTAGAGAAACCGGTGTGTTCCGCTGGCGCTGCACACACCCTACAGAATCGTAGGGTGCGTGAAGCGGAGCGCAACGCACCATTTCTGGCAAGCGCGAGGAACCGGTGTGTTCCGCTGGCGCTGCAC
>JANOUN010000160.1:0-2848 GCA_031416875.1 Planctomycetota bacterium
CAAATGACGGCTCTGGAAGTCGAGAGACAAAGAGACAGTCTCCTGCCCAATCTGAATCTTCTGGCGGGATATGGACTGACCGGGCTGAATAACAATTTCGGTGGCTCCGTGAGTGATCTGTCTTCAGCAGGCTACACGAACTGGAATCTGGGAGTGGGTTTTCAGCAAACTCTGGGGCAGCGTGCCGCAAGAGGCAATCTGCGACGATCGGAGTTGACACATACTCGCGCGAAGCTTGCGGAGTCCGCTCGCAGCGATGAAGTGCGATATGAAGTGCGGGAGAGTTTTGATCAGGTCAGGTCAGCGTATCAGGTGCTTGATCGACAGAATTCGAGACTTGATGCGGCGAAATCCCGGTTCCAGACGCATCGCCGCATGTATGAAATGGGGCAGCTGGACATTGATCGCCTGATGCCGTCCCAGGATGCCTACGTCATGGCACTCCGAGATCAGAATACGGCACTGGTGCAGTATAACCTCAGCATCAATCGCTGGCACTATGTCACTGGCCAGCTGACGATGGACAACATGGACGGGTAGGAGTGCCGGAACATCACATTCAACCTGGCAGGACATGAAACGAACTTTGATCCAACCGCAGATATTTTCTGAATCTACCGGATTCTATGTGCAGTTTAAAAACCGAATTTACAGGTTGAATTCAGGCCCAACGGGCCGGCGCTGTGTCAGCCTGGGGCATCGCCCCAGGAAGGAGACTATGTGAACATTGTTTTGAATGAAACTTGGGGCGATGCCCCAAGCTGACTTAGTAACAGCCCGTTGGGCCTGAAGACAGATCTTTAAAGACTATTCAAAACCACCGACCGTTTGAGAAATCACGACAAACAGAATTCGGCAGGGTCAGGATGTATTCTCACCGGAGCGATCAGCAGTGACGTCGGAATCACAGCGAAAATATGCAGGTTCACAAAGTTCGCCGCTGCCGTTATGCGCGCGTCGTGATCTCAGGTTTCAGGAAATGCAGTTTCAGGGCGGCACCTGGCAAGTCGTCAAGGATCCAGTGGCGCTGCAGTATTTCCGAATCCGCGAGGACGAACTGCGAGTGCTTGAACTGCTCGATGGAACTCGCAGCATCGACGAGTTACTGGTTCGCCTGCGGATTGAATTTCCATCAATTCAAACCTCCTGCCAGGATCTGCAGTTGCTGATCACCGACTTCAGTCGCAAAGGACTGATTTGCAGTACGCGCACAGGGCGTGCGCAGCGTATCCTGGGCGAGAACACCAAACGCAGACGCCAGCGCTTTCTTGCTGCGGTGCTCCATCCACTTTTCATCAAGCTTCCGGGCTGGGATCCGCAACCGATTCTGAAGCAACTGTCCCCGCTGACTCGCTGGATGTTTCAACCCTGGGCGGTTTGTTTGACCCTGATGATCATCCTTGCGTCCTGGCTGCAGCTCGCCGTTCGGTTCGAAGCGATCCACAGTCAAATGCCGGCGTTTTCCAGTTTCTTCAGCTGGCCGAATATTCTCTTCCTGTGGATCACGCTGGGGGCGACGAAGGTCGTCCATGAATTCGCGCACGGTCTGGCTTGCCATCACTTTGGCGGAGAATGTCACGAAATTGGTGTGGCCTTCATGATCTTCAGCCCGTGCCTCTATTGCGATGTTTCAGACTCATGGATGCTGCCCAAAAAGCGACATCGCATTCTGATCGCAGCCGCCGGGATCTACATCGAAGTTCTGATTTCGGCACTTGCGTTATTTCTCTGGTCGTGGACTCAACCTGGACTTCTGCATGTGCTGCTCATGAATACGTTGATGGTGACAGCGGCCACGACCGTCATTTACAACGCAAATCCACTGCTTCGGTATGATGGATATTACATGCTGGCTGACTGGCTGGAGATTCCGAACCTGCGATCCCGGGCCGATCGGGAAATGCAGCGACTCGTTCTGAAAGTCTTATCCGGCGTGGATCTGCCTGACAGTCATTCTCCGACACACAATCGCTTCCTGTTCGTCACCTATGCAGTTTGCTCGATGGTGAACCGCTGGGTGATGGTATTGGTTCTGACCGGCTGCCTGTACCACCTTTTGAAGCCGGTCGGGCTGCAAAACATTGCTCTGGTCGCACTTGGGCTCTCCGTCGCAGTCAGTCTGTATCGCTTCACTGCCGGAACAAGTAATCCTCTTTCTTTTGCTGGAAGGAATGCCATGAAACCTGCGAGGCTGGCTTTGACTCTGATGGCTGTCATTGCGGCTGTCACCGCGTCGCTGATGCTGCCAATCCCCGTGCGTGGCCATGCGCCTCTCGTGGTCGAACCTGCAGGGATGCGAAATATCTACTCTCAGGTGGATGGAGTTGTGGAAGAGATCATGGCAAAACCCGGAGACCGGGTGAGTGCCGGTCAGCCTTTGCTCAGACTCAGAAACGATGCGTTGGAACAGGAGCTTGCGGAGCTTCAATCAACACTGCGCAAGCGTCAGGTTGAGGCGATTCTGGCTCGAACGATGAATGACTCCGCGCGGCAGGAACTTGCGGTTGAATCCATCGGGACCGTTAAAGAAGAACTGAACGTGCTCCACGCGAAACTCGACAAGCTGACGGTGATGGCTTCGTGCGACGGCCTGCTGATTGAGGCCGTGGCGTCTGCATCCAGGCAAAATGATGCAGGGAACCTGAATCCCCTTGACGAAGCAAATCAAGGGGCATGGCTGGCGGCTCGAACACATGTCTGCAGTATCGCACCGAAGCAGAATGCATGGCAGGCCATGTTGTTCATTGACCAGGCAGGGCATGAAAAAATGCAAACCGGTGAACACATCGAGATCAATCTTTCGGATCGTCCGCATGACATTCTGCATGGTCGCGTCCTGAGTGTGGCA
>JANOUN010000161.1:0-5101 GCA_031416875.1 Planctomycetota bacterium
TAGTGCGCAGCACCCTTCGGGCCATTTGGCTATTGGTTCCTGACCCCTTTTCCAAGCCTTCGTTTCACGTTCGTCTTTCTGTTGCAGTGAAGGCCGTCATCATGCATAGACCAGAATCTCATTCACGCAGGGGTGTGAGGCTCACCGGATCCAATCACGCACAGTGGCCCTGTTGCCTGTGGCTTGCGGTAGGAGTCCTTGTCAACAGCGGTTGCCGCGACGCGCCAGAGCCGCTGGTTCAACAGAGTACAAGTTCTGATCTGGAGACTTCCGTCGCGAATACCCCTGCGACGCATGCTCCGTCGCAGGGATCGGTCGAATCGCTCAGCGCATCCTTGAGCAACGGGGGAGAGAAAACGACGGCCTTCGCTGAGGCAGCCACTGAAGCTGTTTCGGAACCGATCGGCGCGGTGCCCGTACCGCAGGCTGGAACGTCCGCATCGGCGACCCCCGCGAGCACCGAGGCTTCGTCACAGGGAACTGCCAAACAAGCTGTTGAGCCGACACCGGAACAGCTTGCTCGATGGGCACGGGCCGATTTTGAACCGTTGCAGTTGCTGGCGTGCCGCGAATCGAGCCAGGCAGGATTTGTGAGCAATCTGGTGCATACGCTGGACGGACACCATTTCCTTACAGGGGGCACAAACGTTGCCATGTGGTCGACAGCGACAGACGTGCCAGAACATGTTTTTCTGGAACTGACAGACGATCAGACGATCAAGTCGCTTGCCGTTTCTCCTGACGGACAGTGGTTCGCCGCTGGTGACAGTGAGGGGACACTTCGAATCTGGAATATTTCTGACCGCAAAGAGCTGAAATCGAAAAAGCTCTACCCCACCGGCATAATTCAAACGGCAATCTCGCCGGATTCACAGCAAATTGCCACGATCAGCTACGACGATGAAATCACGATCTGGAGCGCGGATCAGCTGCAGCAGAAGAATCGCTTCAAAGTGGATACCCATGGCTTGAAGCGGATCGAGTTTATGACCCCGGAATTGCTGGTTGCTGCTGGTGAGACAACCAGCAGTTGGAATGTCAGCACCGGCAAAGTGGAAACGATACTTCCAGGTGGACGCTACAACTTTACGATGGCACGTTTGCCGGATGGCAGCAGATTTGTAACCGGTGGCGAAGGCGCATTGCAGTTCTGGAACGCTGCTGACAAAAAGCTTGATGCCACGTTAGTCGGCGACTTTGCAACGGAAGAATTCATTGCATTCTCCGCGAACGAAAAATCGTTGGCCACTGCGAATGGTTCTTCTGTTCGGATCTGGGATATCGCCAGCGGTCAACTCGTGCAGATCATCGACGCAATCGGCTGGCCGATCACGGGATTGAACTGGCTGCCCGACACGAATCTGCTTGTCATTGCTTCCGTGAATGGCTGTATGCGAATCTGGGGGACGACAAACGACGGTGGTGCGCAGGAAATGCAGCCGATGCACTCTGCCGTTGCCACGCCTGACCGGAAGTCACAAGTGCCCGCTTCGCCGATGCAGATGCTGCAAACGATTGACCTGCGAATATTTCCGCGACTGCCAGAGGGCGACGGCGATGGCAGAAGCATCGATGAGTTCAATCTCCGCTGCGACGCGACCGTGACTGTCGATGAGGCTCAGTTATTTTACCGCTATCAATTGGGCAAAGCTGGCTGGACGGCCTATGCAAGACTCCATTCCTCACACAATGAAGAGGAAGATGGCCGTGATCTCGAATTCCTGCACAACGGCATGACACTGCGCGTCTCGATAGGTCGTTTTCCCGCTGACCCGGCAAGTTACAGCGTTCAGTACTCACGATACCTGACAACTAAGTCCATTCCAGTTCCGCCGGATTCAGGCTTTGTCGAATTTGATGGCGCTACGGAACCCTTCCTGGTCGCCATGACAACGATGACTCTGGAGCAAGCTCGCGAGTTTTATGACAAAGAGCTGGCAGCTGAGGGCTGGCTTGTTCGCGACTATGGTCGAAGCCTTAAAGACGATCATAATTGGCTGTCGTATGTTCGTGGTCAGCAGGATTTGACGGTTGGTCTGCAAAGCTTGCCCACGGGCAGAACACTTGTCCGCGTTGGCGATGAGCTGGAAAACTCATCATGGCAGTTGGCTAAACCGAAAGCGCCAGACGCGGCTGATACGCCGCCTGTTGGCATTGAAGCAGCGGATTTTCCTGTCCTGAATGAATCGAAGACCGCGAAATTCGATGCGATCGATAAGAGCATCGAGTTTTCGATGGACGACATGCCGTTACTGGAGGTTGGCGAGCGCTATACAAAGGAACTGCAGTCGCTGGGTTGGCAGCTGGACGGCCCCGGGATCAAGGCCGACGACTACGTCTTTCTGACCTTCGTTACGGATGAAGTGGAAATCGCGCTGCGCGCCAGAACGACCGAAGGGAAATCAATTGTCAGCATTCAAGGGGACGGCCTGCTCTGGACCAAAGAATTACCGGGTGGCCGGAAAGTGATCTCCTACGAAACCTGGCTGCGAATCAATCATCATCCCGCCAGTCTGGACTTGCTCGACGAGTATCAGGCAGAAATGCGTTCGATCGTTGAAGGGAATCCGAAAGCCGAAAAGCCGGAATAGCGGGCAGTAAACTCAATTCATGAACACACCCTCACCAAACGCCGCCCAATTCGGCCTCACTACGATGACCTGTGTCGTGATCGCCGGCATGATTGGTTCCGGTATCTTCACGACGTCCGGATTTGCCCTCGCTGATCTGCAGTCGCCCGGTCGCGTCCTGCTCGCATGGTCTGTAGGTGGTGTGATCGCGCTGTGTGGTGCCGTGGCCTATGGTGAGCTGGCGCGGAGATTGCCACAATCCGGCGGCGAGTACCTGTATCTTTCGAAACTGGTGCATCCGTTTGTCGGGTTTCAGGCTGGCTGGATTTCGCTGACGGTGGGATTCAGTGGCTCAATCGCTTTGGTCGCTCTGACGTTCGAAGAGTACATCGTGCCCGCAGAAATCCGGGGGTCATGGTTACCTGCTGGCAGCCCGGCGATTGCCGTGATTGCGGTATTCGGATGCGGACATGCGTTTCTCGTGAAATTGTTTGCATCACTGCAAAATGCGATTGTGGGAATCAAGCTGTTGGCCTTGATCAGTTTTCTGATGATCGCTGCATCCAGGATCTCAACACATGTATGGCATTGGGAACCCGTCGTCGAAACTCTGCCGCCGCTGTTTGCGTGGTCGACGTTGCTGACGATGTCTACGTCCGTCATGTTTATTTCACTCAGCTACGCCGGATTCAACTCGTCCATTTACGCAGCATCGGAAGTGACCAATCCCGACCGCACAATTCCGCGATCGCTCATTCTGGGGACGGTATTGGTGACAGTCCTGTATCTTTTGCTCAACCTCATTTTTGTCACTGCGACGCCGGCGACGAAAATCATGGGAAGCCCGAGAGTGGCATCAATTGCAGCGGAAGCAATTGGCGGCGCGTCACTGGAACTTTTGATACGGACAGCCATCGGACTTGGCACATTGACTTCAGTGGCGGGAATGATCATGGTGGGTCCGCGCGTGATTTCACGCATGGCGGACGACGGTGTGTTTTTCGCGGCATTTCGCACGGGGCCGCTTTCCATTCCTCGGTCGGTGCTGTTGCAGGCCAGTCTGGCAGCAGCGCTGGTCCTGGTGAGCAACCTCAAAGATTTACTGGGATTCCTGGGATCGACGTTGTCATTGTCGTCAGCGATCACGGTCGCAACGTTGTTGATTCCGCTCCGAAGCAGCTTGCCCAATGACAAAGGTGCTCCGCGGCGACCTTCGCTGATCACATTGGCGGCAGCGTTGTTTTACGTGCTGAGTACCTTTGTTCTGATCGCCATGATGCTCCGCCACGACTGGCACGACCTTATCCGCACCGCGACGACACTGGGTTGCGGCGTTGTCGTCTGGCTGGTGATGACGGCCTGTCGCCGCAAGAAGCGGTAGTGACTGCAAGGAGGGCACTCACAGTGGGATAAGCTTCCAGCTTGTCATTGCTATTCAGGAACTATGGAGTTTTCTTCATTCGATGCCGGGCTGGAACCCTGACGCATTTGTCACAACGTGCGGTGTTATTGAGAGACGAAAAAACCAGGTTTTCGCTCAAACGCGAGAGTCTCAATAGCCATAAACGGTTCCTGCCACCTTTTGTGCTCCTCCTCCTCCACCTTTTGTGCTCCTCCTCCTCCCTTTTGTGCTCCTCGTGATGAAGGCGCTGGAGAAGGACCGCGCGCGGCGCTACCCGACGGCCAACGGAGTGGCGATGGATATCCAGCGGTATCTCGCCGATGAGCAGGTTCGCCGAGCCGTTGCCGGTGATCAAGTCGCCGAAGGCCGAACCGATCACGTTCTCATCCGCGGCCACAATGTCGGAGCCTTGGGCCGTGGCACCTGTGTGACTGTGGGCTCACTGGTTTGCTCAAAATATCAGAATACCCTCTTTCGGGCGTTGCATTAACAACTTGGTGCCGATAATTTCACCCGCTGCGTGTCGAACAGAAAGTAGACGCTCAGCAACTTTTTACTGCCAACCCAAAGGGTCACCATGAGAACCGCATCAAAACGTCGTCATGCACGCTCCAGGCGGACCGCGATCCGAGACGGGTTGCGCTTCGAGCCGCTGGAAGAGCGGGTGCTGTTGAGCGTCACCACCAGTTCCAAGCCGGACCCAGACGTGGCCGGGGCGGAGAAGGGGCT
This sequence comes from Planctomycetota bacterium, assembly GCA_031416875.1. Taxonomy (GTDB): domain Bacteria; phylum Planctomycetota; class Planctomycetia; order Planctomycetales; family Planctomycetaceae; genus SXXK01. The sequence goes on from JANOUN010000161.1 coordinate 4,702, forward strand.
GGCATTCGTGCCCGGCGAGATCCTGATCGGCTTCGAAGGAGACGTGGCGGCGACGTATCGATCTCGGGGAGCGGCCGCGGCGCTGGACGCAGCCGGGAGGTCGGTCCGAGACTTTGGCCTGTCCAATCCCGAGATCCTGGTCGCTCTGCCCGAGACTGCCACTCGTGCGGCTCGCGTGGCCACACGCTGGCTGGTGCCACCGAACACGGACGTCGTAGGCCTGGTCGCCCGGCTCTCCGGCCGACCGGGCATCGCCTACGCCGAGCCCAACGGCATCCTGACGATCCAGACGCACGGCAGCGAGACTAACCCCGCCGATCCGTCGTTCATGGAACCGGCCGGCTGGACCTTCGGCGTCCAGGAGCATCTGCCCAAGATTCGCGTGGAGGAAGCTTGGCAC
>JANOUN010000162.1:0-2441 GCA_031416875.1 Planctomycetota bacterium
GACCCGTCGTTGTCAGTCTCGTCGACGAGTTTCGGTTTTAACGAAATACCCAGTTGAACGACTTGAGAGTCGCACGCGTTTGGCCGGTGTTCTTGGCCTGAGTATCAATCAGTCCTCGGAAACCAGGTTGTCGTTTACGAGTTCACCGAACTCGGTTGCCACGAATGGTGTGACGTCATTTGATGTGTCGCCGACTGATGGGTGGACGTTTTCAGTTTCCGGTGGACCGCAGTCGATCAACGTGTCCGTGAAGCAGAATGGTGGATCGTATTACGATCCCTACTGGACCCTCGATCTGCAGCCTCCCGCCGGGCAGGATCTCGGGCCGGGATCATTTCTTGACACGTTCACCGAGTACTATAGCTCCGGCTCTGATGCAGCCCTGTCCTTCAGACACAGTAACTCCGGATACTACTCCGGCTTCACTGGGGAGTTCAGTATTCTGGAGTTCGATGTGAATGTCGATGGCAGCGTTGCCCGATTGTCGGTGGACTTTACGGAGCGATACAACGCTGCGACACAGACGACGATTGGAAAGTTTCGATACAACTCCAGCCCGATCGTCAGCGAATCTGCTGGTCCGACGGCGACAGAACTGACGGTCACCCGTGACGGCGATCTCAGTCAACCGCTGGTCGTGCAACTCACCAGTGGTGATCCTCAGGTCGCCGCGGTTCCGTCTGAGGTAACGATCCTCGCTGGTGAAGCCAGCATCGTCGTATCGATCAACGTTCAGGACAATGAATTTGCGAACGACGCAACGCGAGTGAAATTTCTGGCGACTGCTCCTGGCTGGCGGGCCGCAACACAGAATCTGATTGTCCAGGATGATGACGGTCCGCCAGCACTGGAGGCGGTCATCCTTCGGGACAAAATCTCTGAATCTGCTGGCTCAAATGCGGCTGTCATGGTTGTGTCGCGGAACACAGATAACTCTGTTCCAATGACGATCACACTGGCGAATTCCGACCCGACTGAAATCAGCGTCATCACCACAGTCGTGATTCCCGCTGGAGAGTCGTCGATTCTTGTCCCCATCAACGCTGTCGATGACACTTTCCTGGATGGTACCAAAACGGTTAATGTCACCGCATCGTCCGGCAGCCTGATTCGAGCGACCGCATCCCTGCGTGTGACAGACGATGCCGGTGATGAAGTGCCCGCGATTAGTCTGGAAGTGAGTCAGGCCAGCGTGAATGAATCGGATGGACCAAGGGCAGCCCAACTGATCATTCGCCACAATGTCGAGACGACCTATGCCGTTTATGTCGATCTCACCTCTTCTGCCATTGATCGGCTGATCCCGAGCGTCTCAGTGGTTGGTATTCCGGCGGGACAGCGGGAAGTCCGAATCGATCTCAAGGCCATTGATGACCTCATGGCCCGGTCGAACATGGATGTGACCATCTCTGCCATTTTCAATCAGTATTACACTTATCCCAATCCGGATTTGCCGATCCTGCAGGGCAGCAGCGTCGTTGTCAACGTCATAGACAATGACGTGGCCGCCGTCGATGTTTCCATTGATCCGCTGAGTTCGTGGTTTGCGTTCGACAGCTCACCGGGAAGCTGGGTTGGTCAGGGACTCAGGAATTACTATATCTCCCCGGTGCAGGGATGGATCTTTGCAGCGAGCGGTGGCAACAGGGTTTTGCAAATCGCGATGGGTGAGATTACTCCACCCGGTACGTATTATGGCGGAAACTGGAATCTTGAACTTGCTGCACCAAACGGACGAACCCTGATTCCCGGCCTTTTTGAAAACGCAGTGCGATTTGGGTTTCAGAACGCCAATCAGCCAGGTTTGACGCTGAGTGGAAATGGCCGAGGCAACAGTTCAAATTCGGGATTCTTTAAGATCCTGGCTGCCAAATACACAGCCAACGGGGTCCTGAATTTTTGGACGTAACGTTCACTCAATTCGACGAACAGAATCCGGACAACTGGACACAAGGCGAACTGCTGTATCGAAAGAATCCGGTCTACGAACTTTACGAAGCTCCATCGCGCGAAGGCAGAACGCTGACCGTTCGCCGGAACACTCCCGCCAATGGACCGCTGGTGGTGACGCTTCACAATCCTGATCCCGATCTGATCGGGATGCCTGAGACCGTCACCATTCCGAGCGGTGCGTCCAGCGTCAGTGTCCCATTGACGATCAAAGACAACTATACGCTGGACGGCATGCGTACGGTGTCCGTTTCTGCAACAGCGATTGGCTATCAGCCGGGCGAAGATTCTGCGAACCTCATTGATGACGAGATCGCGGGAATTGTTGCTGCCGGAGGATTTGACAACCTCACGAGCATCAGGGAAGGGTCTCAGGTCAACGTGCAGATCTCACTGAGCGCAGAGCCAGCATCCGACGTGGTCGTGAGCGCGAGCCTCAACAGTTCCGGACGAGTCACGCTGAACCGCCAGGAGTTCGTTTTCACACCCGA
>JANOUN010000163.1:0-1946 GCA_031416875.1 Planctomycetota bacterium
ATTAGACGTTTGATCCGTTCCCGAACTATGACTTTTGCTAATTGGCAATGTGGGAAACACTGGCATTTCAGGATTTTCTGGTCGAAAGTTGTGCGCATTGGCCGGATCGCACCCGTTCGAGGACGTTGCAGCTGTTGACCAGGAAGGCGCATGTTGCGTCTCCAGACTCTCTAAAAAGGCAAGTGCTTCAGGTCCACGTCCGACTGGCGACAAAATGCCCGTCGGTCCGGAATACATCGCAGCGTTGTGCAAACCTAGATCGCAGTATGCCGAGAATACGAGGAATACTGCGGTGGGCGGATGTGACGAAGAATCAACGCGGTTATCCGACAGTTTTCTGTTGCTGAATCGCCACGTCTCAAGAGTGCCAGCGCCATGATTTCATGCAGATCCAGCAATTTCTGCTACATGAATTTCCCCGTGATGATGCTGCAATGCATCATGACCAGCCGCAAGATGGCGTCGGATTATGCCGATAAATCCTTCAAGGGCGGCTTTGCAGATGCTGCCGCGCGGCACTCAGAACTTGTGCCCGTTAATTCGGGCCGGAGCAATCGAACGTCATGGATGATTCTCAAAAGATCGCTGAACTGGAACAACGCCTGGTTCTGCTTGAGGATGAACTCATGCGCGCCCAGCGGCTGAGTTCCGTGGGGGCGCTGGCGTCCTCAATTACTCACGAATTCAATAACATCCTGACGACGGTGATCAATTATGCCAAAATGGGACTACGGCATACGGACGAAAAAACACGCACGAAGTCGTTCGACCGAATCCTTTCGGCGGGCCAGCGAGCTGCGCAGATTACGACCGGAATGCTGGCCTACGCTCGCAACACCTCGGACCGTGTTGAACCGTCAGACTTGAAGCGGCTGCTGGATGACGTGCTGATACTGGTGCAGAAAGATCTTCAGATGCATCGCATTTCAGTGGACCTGATGGCCCCGTCGCCGGTCTGGGCGCTGGCAAACGCCAGCCAGATTCAGCAGATCCTGATGAACCTGATCGTGAATGCACGCCAGGCAATGAAGGAGGCCGGACGCCTGCGACTGATTGTGCGCGACAACATATCCGAAGGCTGGGCTGAGATTGTGGTGAGTGACACAGGCTGTGGGATCCCTCACGACAAATTACCACACATCTTCGATGCATTTTACACAACCAAAACACCAGACGCACGAGGACAAGGGGGCACAGGACTTGGACTCTCGCTCTGCCTGCGGATTGTGGAAGCCCATCAGGGCAGAATCCGCGTCGAAAGCGAAATTGGCAAGGGCACGACGTTCACGTTGAAACTGCCGCGATCAGAATCACCGGCTGGCTTTATTGATACCTCGGCCGCTTAGCTTCAATTCTTGTTATCGACAAAGAATTATGCCTTGCGCGGTTAATGTCGGCCCATTCGTTTAACCGCGTGGGCAACGCCCCGCGCGTAGAAGTTTAGTCTTGGCGCGGGCTTCGCCCGCAACCGAATCTCTTCTGCCGCATCAATGGCTTCGCCGTCGTGTCTGGTGCGAGCCGACGGAGCGGCTCGCCTGCGTAGGTCCGCCGCTCCGTCGGCGGACATCTGTCGCTTCGCGGAAATCTTCTCAGTAAAACCACACTCCCTACGTTTGCTGAACAGAGACGCTGCTCGCGCGGCCCGCTGAGCACGCGGATAAACGAGTCAATGCCAACCACGTCCGGTATCCACAGGTCAGGGTACGTCCTATTGGCCCCATCCCGCGTTGTTCGCTGCTGGCACTCGCCAGATGAATCCGTTAGCCTGCATGGCAGTGGTTTTCACAGGAACCTGATCAAACTGCGGGACTGAGACAACTCTCAGTCCGCCATTGTATCTCACAGGCTTGCGAGCACCAGGATATGCTTTGCCGGCAATCTCCAGCCGATCGACTTCGTTCAGGTTTTCGAGACGCAGGCCGAGCAGATCCCAGGCTCGATTCATC
>JANOUN010000164.1:0-3876 GCA_031416875.1 Planctomycetota bacterium
GGGGTAATACTGTTCTTCGTACATCATGATGAGCGCAGTCAGCAACTCCGCTTCATCGCCGTCGGGCGTTCCTGGTTCTGCTTCGAAAATCACCTCAAGGCGAGCCAGCGATGCCTGATATTCTTCTTCGGTCTTTATCACCTTCGGTGTCATCAGATCGTCTCCGCATTGCTCCTGCCAGAATTCGCGTAGTGTTTTGACAGATACGATGTGCATGGTTCAAGAGCTATAAAGGCTGATAATAACATATCAATCCCGGCGGCGTGAGATAGAGCGGACACCCTCGATGTTGAACGCCTTTTGGCGGTCTCTCATTCGGGCGCCTCCAGTTCTTCGGACTCTGGCAAGTCTTCGAGGGCCGCTGCTGTAGGACCAACTGGCCCGTCTGGCAATCTCGCGGCGGCTTCGCGGACGTCCAGCTTGCCCGTCACGATGTCGGCAGTCAGGCGCGTGCGGTATTCCTGCATCAGCGCGATTTCTCGCTCGGTGCGGGCGATGGCGGTGTTCAGGTCCATCGTTGCCGTTTCGGAATAGGTGACGATCTCGTTCTGCTCGTTGAGCGACGGAACAATGGACCTCACGCCATAGAAATTCTGGTTTGAAAGGTTTTGCAGACCAACCGTCATGCCATTTGAGCGGCCCGCGTAGATCACCTTGTAAGGGGCCGTGTGGCAAAGCAGCTCAAAGTATTTTGTGTTGAGGGACCGCTGAGGTTCAAATACGCCGTAGTGAAATGAAACGATGCCTCGAAGAGTGGACGCGAAAAAGACTCCAAGATGAGCTTTGAATCTATTGAGGACGAGGTCGCCCGGGATGGTGACCTTCCAGTTGTCGAAACTCGATGTCTGTAAAGACCTCTCCTTCATATCGTCCGTCGCAATCAATCCGTCCCGTTGTGACAATGAGAGTTGCCGTTCGGTCTTTCCGTTGTGCTGCCGAATGTTCTCGCGGAAGAGCTGCCGATTCAGCGGTGTTTCCCAATGCGCCGGGATGTCGCCGAGCCCTGGGATGCCGGACGGTTTGAAGAGGACATCGGCGTGGAGGCCGCGCGTCACGGCGCGGTGGATAATGGCCTGCTTCTGCTCGTTCAGCAGCCCAATCAGCTTCCGCTTGGCGCGGATGAAGCCGTCGATCTTCCGGTTCGCGTGGTCCAGAAACCGCACGATGGCCGCTTGTTCGTCGGGCGGCGGAGCCAACGATCTCATCTGTTTGAATTGATCCCAGTACAGACGATTTCTGTCCTTCACGATTCCCCGCGACACCCCATCGATCTCGCCCAGATACAGATCCATCCGGAATTGCGTTCGGTAGTAATGGGCGTTCGTCTTTTGAAATGGGCGTGCAACAACGTAGGCAGGACTGACAAGTCCATCGACCGGTACGACGCCAACAGCACCCTGCCACATCCTCATCATGTTGTAGGCAATGTCACCCGAAGCAGCGCGCTTGTATTTGGAGAAATCAGACATCAACTGCTTGCGATTTGACGTCTCAAAATTACGGACACGCACGCCCGTTCGGAGCGACACTTCGAGAATCGGAAGCTGCGGATAATTCGTCTCATTTCTTTGCGAAAATAAACTGCCGTTGCGAACGGTCTGCCAATCACTCGGAATTTTTGAAAGCCAAGGCAGGCCTGACTCCTTGTATTCCGCATACGGTTTGAGTCCCTCGATCATGCCGTTGCCCTTCGGCGTGATGCGTAGCGCCGCCCCTTCAGGGCTTGGGAATTGTCGTTGGACCGAGTCCTGGGGCGTTGCCCCAGGCTGACATAGGATCGCCTCGTTGAGGCTTCGGCGGTCTGGTTCCTACCCCTGGCTTCTTTGAGCCCCGTCAGCGAACAGTGCAAAAAAGCCATTGCATCGTCGGTTCTTTCAGCCCTGGAGCCGGGATTCTCGGCCATGTTAAAGGCTCGCGATAATATGGACACTGTTTTGCTCCATATTAAAGGCAGAGCGAAATATGGCTGCCAATGCGTCATGCCTTGCCTCCTTTCTCTACTTCCTTCGGGTTGCGGCGTTGCATCCTCCCCGGATCTGGTGGCGCAGCAATGTAGGTCCTGCCTGCCGGGCAGGACTTCGCGGCTCGCCGCGACTTTGTGTGCATGCGGATGCCCGATGTCAGGTAGTTTCGCTGTTTGCTCGTGGCGCAGGTTCGAGCTTCGCTCGAAAGTCCTTTCCGGCAGAAAGGACCTACTTTCAAAAGCCGCTTTCATGCCGTGGCTCCTTTCCTTTTCCGCTTCGGTTTGGCGGGTGCGGCGGGCACCTCATTCTGCTCGTCTTCCTCGTCCGGCGGGGCGCAGAGTTGGTAGAACTCGTGCAGTTTAGCCTTCAGCAGTTCTTTATCGGGCAGCATAGTTTCGTACGCAGCGACCATGGCCGGAGAGAGGGAGCGGCTGAGGCAGTATTCGACGACTTCCGCATCTTTAGTGGCACAGACGAGAAGACCGATGGCGGGGTTTTTGTGAGGCTTGCGGTGGTCGCGGTCGAGCGCTTCGAGGTAGAAGTTGAGCTTGCCGAGGTCTTCCGGGCGAAACTCGCGGATCTTACGCTCAAGGGCAACAAGGCAGTTCATGGCGCGGTGGAAGAACAACAGGTCGAGCGCGAAATCCTGCCCGCCGACCTGTACCGGGTATTGGGAGCCGACGAAGCAGAAGTCCCGCCCCAACTCCGTGATGAACCGACCTAAATTCCGCAGCAGTGCGCCGTGGAGGTCGGCCTCCGAGTGCTCGGCGGGGAGACCGAGGAACTCCAGATTGTAAACGTCTTTGAAGAACTCGGCGGCCTGGGGTTGCAATTCTCTCAGCAGTGGTGAGAGTTTTATGGGCTTTAGAATCGTGCGTTCGAAACGAGCCGTTCCGAGTTGGCGTTCTAGTTCGCGGCTGGACCATTTTTCGCGGATTGCGAGTCGGACGTAAAACTCGCGTTCTTCTTCGATCTTGGCCCGTCCGAGAATGAGCATGTGATGGGTCCAGGGTAATTCTCTCAGCAGTGCTGAGAGAATTGGTTGCTCCCGGTAGGCTTGGTAGAATTGGCGCATTCGCCAGATGTTCTGAGGAGAGAACCCGCGAATTCCCGGCTGGGCCTTTTGAAGGTAATTCCCCAAATTCTGAATGGTACCTTTGCCCCAGCCATCCGCCTCGATCTTGCGGTTGATGTATTCGCCCACCTGCCAATAAAGCGTGATGAGTTCGGTGTTGACCGCGTGATAGGCTCTTTCTTTTGCGGCCAGAATGAGCAGGAGCTCCTCAGTGAATGCAACCTCCTCTGCCACCTGCGGCAATTGTCTCACCGCCTGTGCGACTAATTGTGTCACCGCTGGTGACACTATTTGTTTTTTCTTCTTTTTCATGCCGTGACTCCTTTCGTGATCTCATGCAACAGGCCTTCGGTCTCCTGTTCCAAGGCCAGTATGTCGGCACTGATCTGGGCAAGTGTGCGGAGCTGGGGCGGCTGGTAGAAGTGGCGGGTGAAGCTGACTTCGTAGCCGATTTTCGTGTCGGCCTCGACGATCCACGCATCGGGCGTGTAGGGCAGGACTTCGCGGCGGTGAAAGGCTTCGATGCCGCCGGGTTCAAGGAGCGGGATTTGCTCGAAGTCGCGCAATTCGCTGTCGGGCTCGTATTCGACGACGCAGGTCTTGCCGTCGATCACTGCTTCAAAGAATCCTCGCAGCGGATCAGCTTTCACGGCGACAGACTTTCGGCCTTTGCCCGCGAAGTGAACCCTTTTGAACACTGGTGCAGCGCTTTCCTCCCGCCAGCTGACAGCATTGACGATGATCTTTTTATTCGGGGCACTCAAACTGATGTTCAGTTTTTCAACCGCTGCTTCAAATTGCTTCAGAAACTCGTTGTGATCTTCGAAAACATCGTCG
>JANOUN010000165.1:0-5535 GCA_031416875.1 Planctomycetota bacterium
AAGCAGATTTCGCTGAAATCTGCTGTGCCGACTTCGGCGAAGTCGGCCTACATTTAGTCGGCCTCAAAATGATGCGTTGCCAAAAATCTTCTCAGGAATATTCAACTCGCAACGTTTGCAGAGCAGGGTGCGTGAAGCGGAGCGCAACGCACCAATTCGAAAAGCTAAAGCGAGTGGTGGGTTCCGCTGTCGCTGCACACACCCTACTCAAAGTTATTTTGCATTTTAGTACTCAGGGTTTCTGACATGGCAACTGTTTCTCCGGCACTTGATGCTCACGGCCACGCGGATGATCATTCGCAGGGCCATCATGAACAGAGCTTCATTTCAAAATACGTTTTCTCGATGGACCATAAGATCATCGGCATCCAGTTCCTGATGACGACGCTGATTATGTTGATGGTCGGTGGTGCACTCGCTCTTGCAGTTCGCTGGCAGTTGGCGTTCCCCTGGGAGAATATGCCTGTGGTGGGCCAACTCTTTGGTTTGTTCCGAAGCGAGGGTGGTCAGATCAGTCCCGAGTTCTACACGATGCTCTTCACGATGCATGCGTCGGTGATGATTTTCCTTGTGATCATTCCGATCCTTGCCGGTGCCTTCGGCAATTTCCTGATTCCATTACAGATCGGGTGCGACGACATGGCCTTTCCGGCACTCAACATGCTGAGCTATTGGTTTATGTGGCCCGCGATCGTCTGCTTCGGGTGCAGCTTTTTTGTGGCGGGTGGCACAGCCGGCCCAGGCAACGGCTGGACAAGTTATCCTCTTCTGAGTGACCTTCCACAGGCGGCACCAGGTTCCGGAGCACCTCAGACATTATGGCTGGTGGCACTGACGCTGGTGGGAGTGTCGTCGATGATGGGCTCGGTGAACTATCTCACGACGATCATCAACATGCGGGCTCCGGGAATGACTCTGTTTCGGATGCCGTTGACGATCTGGTCAATGTTCATTACGGCTATTTTGCAGGCGTTTGCTTTGCCGGTTCTGACGGCCGCTGGTTCCATGCTGCTGTTCGACCGACTCAATTCAATCCTGCCGACTGATATTCACTCAGTGTTCTTCATTCCCGCCAACATCATCGTCAACAACGCAGCCCCGACTGTCGGTGGCGGTCAGCCGCTGCTGTGGCAGCATCTGTTCTGGTTTTATTCGCATCCGGCGGTGTACATCATGCTTCTGCCTGCGATGGGGATGGTGTCGGACATGCTTTCCTGCATGAGCCGCAAACCCGTGTTCGGCTACAAACCGATGGTCTATTCCATGGCGGCTATCGCGGGCCTTGGGTTCATCGTGTGGGGCCACCACATGTTTACCAGCGGCATGAACCCGGCATTGGGCATGACCTTCATGACGTCCACGATGATGATTGCACTTCCTTCTGCCATCAAAGTGTTCAACTGGATCGGTACGATCTGGGGCGGTGATCTCAGGTTCAACGGTGTGATGCTGAATTGCTCCGGGTTCGTCGCGATGTTCATCGTGGGGGGCTTGAGTGGCATCTTTATGGCAGCGGTGCCTGTGGATATTTATTTCCACGACACATACTTCATTGTGGCTCACTTCCATTACGTCTTGTTTGGTTCAACGCTGTTCGGAGTCTTCGGCGCGATTCAGTTCTGGTTCCCAAAAATGTTCGGTCGCGAAATGAACGACACTGTACAGAAGTGGCATTTTGCACTGTCGTTTATCGGGTTCAATTGTACCTTCTTCCCGATGCATCTGCTGGGCATGGCAGGCATGCCGCGTCGCTATGCGGATCCGTATCTGCACGGTTACCTGGAACATCTGCTGCCGATGAATCGTTTCATCACACTGTCTGCAATCCTGATGGGGGTCGCTCAATTTCTGTTGCTGGGTAACTTCTTCTACAGCATGTTCCGAGGCAAAAAAGTGGGACGCAATCCATGGAATGCCAACGGTCTGGAATGGACGGCTCCCTCGCCACCAGGTCACGGCAACTTTGATATCGCTCCCGTCGTTTATCGCGGCCCGTATGAATACTCATCACCTGAAGCCGAAGCGATCGGACAGGACTATATTCTACAAACAGTGCCGCATGTCAAGGGCGTGGCGAAGTCAGGCGAGCGGCAGAAATGAATCTACTGTAGCTGAATTCGCAAGAATTCAGACCTCTTGCTCGAACAACTGAATTCTTGCGAATTCAGCTACAACTTTGGTAAGAAACTTCCTGCCGCTCGACTTAGCGCATCACTGAATTGTGCGGTGCCTGTCGGTCGAGCGGCACTTCAAGCTGTCGCGAATGAGTTTTGGAAAGAGTTTATTTGTGTCTGTTCAACGTGAAAATGTTCATCCGGTTGTCAGAAAGCTTGCGACGGCCACGTGCCTTGTCGCATTGCTTCCGATCAGCATGGGTGCGCTTGTCACAACGCTGAATGCCGGGATGGTGTTTGCCGACTGGCCCTCGTCGGATGGACACAACATGCTGCTCTACCCCTGGTTTCGTGACTTCGCGGCCAACCCGGACAAGTTTACGGAGCATGGTCATCGACTGGCGGGGATGCTGATTGGATTCGTCAGCGTTTGCCTTGCCCTGACCAGCTACTACCTTGACCGCAATTGGGTGAAATGGTTCACCACCGCAATCTTGTTGTCGGTGATTGCACAAGGCGCACTGGGTGGGGCCCGCGTGTTGCTCGACCAGCAGCTTCTGGCGATGCTGCATAGTGTGACCGGAGCTGCGTTCTTTAGTTTGTGTGTCGTGTTTCGCCTCATGTGTTCCCCCAAATGGTCGGACTGGCGTCAACAGCGTGATGACCGTATGGGCCCGCTTTTCGCCTCGCTGGTCGCCCTGACGCCCTTGATCATTCTGGGACAGTATGTTCTCGGTGGTGCGCTGCGGCATTTCCATACGATGCTCGATGAACATCTTGCCGGTGCTGCAATTGTCGTGCTCAGCGCGTCATTGGCCGCGTTCGGCCTGCTGCGGTCACAAAACGCGCTGCTGCGACGTTCGGGTTTGATGATTGTCGTCGCCTTGCTGCTGCAGGTCATGCTGGGAGCAGGCTCTTACCTGACGAAATTGGGCCTGCCGCAGATTGGATACGTCGCGGTTGCCGGCTCATTGAGTCAAACCGTGACATGTTCGATGCATACGGTTTTTGGCATGTTTCTGCTTTCCAGTTCTGTGGTCGCCGCCACGTCACTGGCAGTGCTTCACAAAGCCGGCCGTCTGACTGGCCTGCAGATTGAATTAACTGCGGTTGGCGATCGGGGGACAGTCGCATGAGTACGATTGCACCGGTTGCTGGTTGCTTATCTCAGACACTTAAGTCCGCGAGGTCAGGAGTTCTGGCCACATTGGTGAGCCGCTTTGCGGATTACCGCCAGATGGCACGTCCCCGCATTATGATCATGTCAGCGGCGGCAGTGTTATCCGGTTTTGTGCTGGCATCGCCCATTGTGATGTCATGGCCGGTGGTATGCATCGCAATTGTGGGTATTTGCTGTCTGGTCGCCGCATCAAGTGTGTTAAATCAGGTCATGGAAGCAGCGACGGATAAGCGAATGAACCGGACGGCCGATCGTCCGGTCGCCAGCGGAAGAATCTCTCGTCTCGAAGGCGCTGCTTTCGGATTTGTGGTTTCGGCAATTGGTGCTTCCCTCTTGTGGGTGTTTGTGAATCACACGACGAGTATCGCAGCCTTCTGCACCATGCTGACTTATGTCCTGCTCTACACGCCGTTGAAGCGAATCAGCTCATTGTGTACGACGGTCGGTGCAGTTCCTGGGGCGATGCCGCCCGTTTTGGGTTGGCTGGCGGCTGGTGGCGAATTTGGACAGGAAGCACTGGCATTGTTTTCGGTCTTCTTTGTCTGGCAGTTTCCGCACTTCCTTGCGATCGGCTGGATCTATCGCGACGACTACGAACGAGCCGGCTTGAAAATGCTGCCGTCGTTCAGTGATAACGGAGTCCGCACGGGCTGGATTGCGTTATCGTATGCGTTGGCGTTTGTTCCGGTCAGTTGTCTACCACGAATCGCAGGCTTGGCCGGACCTGGATACATGTCGGCCGCTCTGGTCTTGTCAATGGGTTACCTGTGGTTGACCGTTCGGTTTGTGATCGACCGAACCAACGTTCGAGCCCGGCAGTTGATGATTGGTTCGCTGATCTGTCTTCCGGTCCTGTTGCTGTGTCTGGTGGCCGATTATCTGCGGTTGGTTTCCTGAGTCGCTCTCCAAAAAGGGGTCTGACCCTTTGGAGGCACGTTGATGATGTTGGTGTTTAATTTTTGCCGGAGAGGGTCAGACCCCTTTTTCGGAGTTGTCTTTTTCGAATTCGCCTGAACGCTATGTCACATACTGCAAAACCAACCGCCCTGAAGATGGGGATTCCCATTCCGAATTCAAAACTCGGACTGTGGCTGTTTCTGGGTACGGAGATCATGTTCTTTACCGCGTTCATCGGGTCGTATATCGTCCTGCGACTCGGATCGAAGGGCTGGCCGACGGATACACATGACACGCATATCAATGTGTTCCTTGGTGGCTTGAACACATTCGTGCTGATCGTATCCAGTTACCTTGTGGTCGTTGCTCACGAAGCGATGGCTCATAAAAAGTTTGCCAGGGCTCGCACGTATTTACTGGGAACGCTGATTCTGGCCTTCCTGTTCCTTGGGATTAAGTCGATTGAGTACTACGGGAAAATTTCCAACGATATTCTGCCCGGACATATCGCGGAGACATCATCTCAAGCAGTGAAGAAAGCCAGTCGCGAACTGGAGGTTGTGCTTCGCGATCGCTTCGCCGAATACACAAGCAGCGGTGCGGTGCCAACGGATCGTCCCAACGATATTGTAAACCTCGTCAACCAGATTGCCATATTGCCAACAGTCGCGAAGCCTGAAGGCGTGAGCGAAGGAACATTCGCAGCTCTCAAGGAATCCGCCCCGATCGACGCCGAATTGTTCAAACAGTGGATGAATCTGCATCAGCACATTGTCGCGAACGTGTCGCTCAAAGTTCCCGCCATCGGTCCTGAGTACCTCGCAGCCCGCGCGGAACTCAAAGAAGGAGAGAAACTGCCGGAACTTGAATATGCCGAAGTGACGTCGTTGCTCACAGACATGAAAGCCAACGAAAAGTACGGATACTACGTGACCAAAGGAGTCTTTGAACCGCATCCTGTGGTCTACGGCAATATCTTTGCATCGACCTACTTCCTGATGACCGGCTTCCACGCGATCCACGTTGTCGTGGGAATGATTCTGTTCTGGCTGGTTCTGAGGCAGGGCAGCAAGCTGGACGAAAAATGGACCGACTTTGTGGAGAACAGTGGTCTGTACTGGCACTTTGTGGACCTGGTCTGGATCTTTCTGTTTCCGATGCTGTACATCATCTGAGATCCACTCTGTGTATCTCTGTTTGTTTCTCGGTCATTGCCTGTAGTTGATTTTTTGATTGGGTTCTTCGATGTCTCACGACGCTCATGCCAGCCACGTTGCTCATTCAGACGACCACTCTCACGATACGCATCATGTGAATTACCTGGCGATCTTCTTTGTGCTGTGT
>JANOUN010000166.1:0-2922 GCA_031416875.1 Planctomycetota bacterium
GCTGTCTCGACCATGTGTCGTCGCTCACAAGGTCCTTCTGACCGTTGCGGCGATCGAAGAATTCAAGTTTTCGATTGCAAACACGGTTGAATCATTCGATGAGATGCTCGCCGTGATGACCAGTATCCGGGACGCCTCGCAGAGCCCCGATGTATTCTACCTTGGCGCGTTGCCGTCCGTTCAAGGCAGATTCTGTGCTCGTCTCGAACAACTTCACTGCCTGCTATTGCCGCAAGGCGAACAACGAACTAGCTTTTTGCAGAGGCATCGGATCGCGAAACTAGATGTGGATTTTTCCCGCGATCTTCACCTGCGATTGTTTCGTTCTTATGCCAGCCTTGGATTCGATGACTTGAGCTGGTTTCCTACCGAGGATCTGCAATCAATTTTGCAGTTTGCCGATACCGACGTATCAAGAGCTCAAACAAGGCTCCAGGGGCTAAAGGCAACAAAAGAGAGGCAACAGCTCCAGGACAAGAAGTTTAACGAGTCTGACCTTTCAGCGGCGGAACGATCGTTGAACGAACTCAACCAGAAATTCGACCCGTATCGGCAAGAACTTCAACGTCGAACCCCAAATCATGGGTAGTTGAGCACCCACTTTGTCGGCGGCGTCACGTCCGACTTTGGTTTGAATGCGTCCTTGTCTCCGCACTGCACTGTACATTGGATTCGCGGACCAGCTCTTGTCGATCATCGGACAAGAATGTCCAACCTACGGTAGGGACGTAAGAGAGTCATGAAAAGCCAAATCAGCGACGTCCTGTCCAGTAAGTTCCAAAAGCATCGGATCATCTTTTGGTACGACGATGAGAAAACCTTCCGCAAGGATTTCGAGTCCGTCGAACTGGACGGCGTCGAATGCGTGGAACTTAACAACAACGAGTTCATGCTGAAGCACCGCATGCTCCGGGAGGAACCGGAGCAGCAGTTTCTGGTTTATCACGAAGGGCGTCAGCCGGAGGATCTGCAGAACTGGTTGCTGGATGTGCAGCTGGCTCACCATGAGGCTCGATTCAACCAGGTATCGATTTGGATGCACGAAGTCGGACTGCCGTTCGACTTCACCGATGTGGTGGCTAAGCACGAAGAATTCTTTAAGGGGGCCAAAGGGGCAAAACGCCGGAAGTCTCTGCAGAAGCTCATCGCCGCCGATGAAACGAAGTCTCGCCTGCGGCAGAAGCTCATGGCGGTGTGCGTCGGTTCCGATCCGAAGCTGGAAGCGATCATGGAGGCTTTGCTGGATGAATTGGCCGAGGAGCGTGACGAAAAGTACAAGCTGCTGGAGAAGTGCGACCTGACAGCGACAATGTGGGATCAGGCTCGGCAAGTCTACGGTTATAGGTCCGATGCGGTTGGCGTGCTGGATTTTGTCATCGAACTGTTCAAGTCTTGTTTCGCTCAGGGGCTTGGCCAACCCGCCCGACTGAATGCCGAGGCTTTGGTTTTCCTGAAGCGATGGAAGGACAGCCGGACTCATGAAGAGCCTTTTGAAAAGCTGTCGGACCGTTGCGCCGAGCTCTTGGGGATCCAGCAGCAACTGCAGACGACGGATCTGAGGCAGATCGCAGAACTCGACTACTTCCGTCTCATCGACAAGAAAGTTTTGAGCGAACTGGTCCGCCAGGTGAGCGAACGTCTGATTTCCGCCGGGGAAAGCACGCAACTGATCCGACAACGACGGATCGGGCACTGGTACCGCAACTTTCAACACGACTATGAGGCCGTTGAAATCGCTGGCAGATTGATTGAACTCATCACGGATGTGTGCAACCTACAGATGCAGTCGCCGGCAGAAGGTTTCAGCCGTTACACCGAAAGCTGGTATCAGGTCGATCAGTTGTACCGGCAGTTTTCGTACAACCATCGGAAGTCAGCCAACGTGACTCTCCTGCAGCCGCTGGCCGAGAAGGTGGAGCAGTTGTATTCGAATAAGTTCTTGCTGCCGCTGGGTGACCGCTGGCAGTCCGTTATTGATCAGCAGGAGAAATGGAGTTCCGGAGATTTGTTGCCTCAGCGTGCATTCTACGACCAGTTCGTGCTTCCGTTCCTGTCGCAGGGCAAGAAGATCGTTGTCATCATCTCAGACGGCATGCGGTACGAGATCGCTCATGAACTGGCGTCCACAATTCGCAGGGAAGATCGATATTCGGCAGACGTAAAAGCGATGGTGACAGGTTTGCCAAGCTATACGCAGCTCGGAATGGCGGCACTGCTCCCACATCGCGAAATACAGATCGGCGATGTGTTTAAAGCGACTGTCATTGTGGACGGCAAACCATCCAGTGGAATCGAAAATCGCCGAAAGATCCTGGTCGCGTCGGTGACTGCGGCTGAAAAGTCGTGGAAAGCGCATGTTGTTCAGGCGTCAGATGTATTGGAACAGAACAAGGATGCGATCCGAGAGCTGTTTCGCGAAAATGATGTGCTGTATGTCTACCAGAATGTGATCGACAATATCGGTCATAAAGTCGGTACCGAAGATCGTGCGTTTGAAGCCGTTCAGGATGCGATGGATGAGTTGGTGAAACTGGTCAAGAAATTGGTGGCCGCAAATGCCAGTAATCTGCTGATCACGTCGGATCATGGTTTTATCTTCCAGAAGGGTATCCAGGAGAGTGACTTTGCGGGTCCTGAGGCAAATGAAGCAGAAGCTGCGTACCGGGATCGTCGCTTCCTGCTGGGAACGAATATGTCGGCTCGTGACGGCCTGCGACATTACCGCGCGGACCAGGTCGGTCTGGCCGGCACGGCGGAGATGCTGATTCCAAAATCGATCAATCGACTTCGCCTGAGTGGAGCCTGCTTTCGATTCGTCCACGGCGGGGCCACGTTGCAGGAAACGGTTGTACCGGTGATTTGCATCAATAAAGGACGCCAGAGCGATGTGACTCAGGTGGATGTCGAGCTGATTCGTGGATC
>JANOUN010000167.1:0-6361 GCA_031416875.1 Planctomycetota bacterium
CGGAGAAGGCGGTCGCGCCGCAGCCGCTGTGGACGTTCGAAGAGGCACGGGCGCAACTGCAGATGTATCCGAAAGACGTCTTCCTGCAGTACGTGGCATTGAAGCTGGGGCAGCGCGACGGCATTAATGCGGCGGAATTGATCGGGCTGAATGAACGGACTCGGCGGCAGGTCGCGGCGGAGCGTCGTGAGAGCGTTGATCTGTTCAATCTGTTTTCTGGTTCCCTGGCCGTGCAGGAAAGTCTGCAACTGGATGCCATGCGCCCGGGATCGGACTTTAACCGTGAGAACGGAAAACAAGAGGCAGGACCAACCGTCAGGATTCAGACGCTGACAGGTCCCACGGTCGAAAGTCATCCGTGGCATGAGATGCTGAAGGGACAGAAACCGAAGATTTCGGTACTGGCCAATTATGTGCCTGCCGACAACTACTACATCGGCTTCCGCTCGGTGAGTCGAATGCTGGACATGATTGATGGCGGAAATCTCTTTGCCAGGCACCTGTACACGCAATCGGGCGAACAGGCTTTCGCACGGGATACCGAACAAAAACTGCGGCAGCAACTGGCGGTTGAAACCAATCGTCTGGCACGACCGTTTTACGATCTGGTGGTCAAAGAGATCGCGATCTGCGGCAGTGATCCGTTCGTCAACGAAGGCAGCGATGTCACATTGCTGTTTCGATTTGATCAGGATCTGGTATTTCGTACGCAGATGGATGTGTACCTCTCCGCAGCCGAAAAATCGATGGCGGGTGTGACTCGCAAAGAAGAAACATCGGAAGGCGTCCCGTTTGTGCATCTGACATCGCCGGATCGCGAAGTGCATGTGTTTTCCGCATATCCCGAGAAAGGCCTGCATGTTCGCAGCAACTCCCGCACCGCATTTCTGCGCGTTCTGAGACTGATCAAGGGGCAGTCCGACAAATCACTGACGAGTCTGGGACAGTCGGAAGAATTTGCTTACGTGCGCACGCTGATGCCTGCGGACGCGCCGGATGAAGACGGTTTGGTTTATCTGTCCGATCCTTTTATTCGTCGTCTGGTCGGGCCTGAAGTGAAGTTGACCGAACTGCGACGGCTGAGATGCTTCAATAATCTTCGCATGATCGGTCATGCGGCTGCGATGTATGCAACCGAAAATGGCCACGACCCGGCTTCAATGAAAGACCTGCAGGCAGCCAATTGTCTGCCCGATGGCTTCAACCCGTCCCCCGATGGCGTCAACAAGGGACGCCTGCAATGTTCGTGTGGCGGCGAGTACTCACTGTCGCACGACGGTCGGCACGGCGTGTGTTCGCATCACGGACATGCCGATGCACTGATTCCGTGCTGTGAGATTCCTGAGACATCCGTGACGACTTCCGAAGCGGATGCGTACCGCCAGTTCGTGACGGAATATAGCCAATATTGGCGGACGTTCTTCGATCCGATTGCCATCAAGGTCCAGGCGACACCTGAGCGATATCGTCTGGAGACGATCGTCCTGCCACTCATCAACAATTCGATGTATCAATCGATGGCCATGGCACTCGGCGGAGAACCAAAGCCGTTGGCTGGCAACGTCACCAGCGACGCGGTCATGTCGCTGAGTTTCGCGGTCGCCAAACAGCGACTGCTTGAACAATCCGGCTGGCAACCGCCGGAGGAGATTGCTGCCGATCAACCAAAAGAGAAATCAGACACCGCCTCAATTGTGGCGAGTTCGCAGCATCTGCAGCAGATTGGCCTGGCGGCGCACAATTATGCCGACGTTCACAATCAGTTTCCGGCTTTCAGCAAGAGTGAGAGTGGTCGACCGCTGCTGAGTTGGCGGGTGATGCTGCTGCCGTATCTCGAACATGCGGGACTCTACAACGAGTTTCATCTGGACGAGCCCTGGGACAGCCCGCACAACAAGACACTCATCGGACGGATGCCGGACATGTTCAGATCTCCCGGCGTAAAGTCGTCGCAACCCGGCATGACGACCTATCAGACTGTGATGGGCGAAGACATGATTTTTGAGCCAGATGGGGGCAAAGTGTCGTTTCAAGATGTGACGGACGGCACGTCGAACACTGTGATGGCGATCGATGCTTCACCGGAATTTGAGACCATCTGGACGAAACCTGGCGATCTGATGCCGGACACCGCGAAGATGCGAAAGGCATTGGAGGATCGGTTCATGAACGGCGGGCTGATTCTGCTGACCGATGGTTCCGTCAGACAGCTTCGCAAGGGTCTTGACGATGCAGCTATAATGAACATGTTTAGTCGCAACGACGGGCAGGTCATCGGCGATGTGTTTATCGGCGATAGGTTTGAAAAATCGTTCGATGCATTCCCAAGCCGCCGCCAGGACCCATTCGGTCTGAATTCTGTGATGGGTGGACGCATCGCGGAGCGCGATCTTTACGAATTGCTTTCGAAAGGCCTGGGAAATCGCGTCGGGCTGCATGTCTGTGACAGCGATCCCACACTTGATGTGCAGTTGACGTCGATTCTGCCGGAGATGTTTGCCGGGCGACAGGGTGCCGGTAACATGATAAATGATGAGACGCTGTGGATCGGGATGGCCATCGCGTCCTTGACAGCGCCGGTTTACATCGATGTGGCCGTCGAGGACGCGGTGATCGTCGATGCTTTTCTGGCGAAGCTGGATGAAGGAGCTGCCATCGAAGCACGCACACACACCGATTTCGGCTGGTTTGCGTTCAAGAAAGATTTCTACACTGTTGCCATCGGCGGCGCGAAAGCCCGCTCGTTTGTGCTGTCACTGGGCCCGATCAAATGGCGATTCTTCTACGCGCGCATCGGCGACAGTGTGTGCGTCGCCAGCAAACTGCAAACGCTGGAACAACTGGTGGCAGGCAATGCCGACAGCCCGGCACCTCAGGAGGCAACCGGATCTCCGGCTCATGCGCAGGTGACGATTCACAGGCAACAGTGGAATCGCATCATGCCTTCCGTTCGACTGAGCTGGGACGAGGCGGCTCGCCAGGCCTGTCTGGACAACATCGGCCCGCTCAACAGCGCAGCGCGCGTTGCTGCGGGTTCGCACCATGACACGCCTGAGGTAACTCCGGAAGAACTGGTTGCGACTGCTTCGTCCATTTACGGCGGCGTGCATCGCTGTCCATGCGGTGGCCATTATGTCCGAACGAAGGATGGTCGCATCGTGTGCAGTGTGCACGGCGACGCCGATCAGCCTCAACAGCCTGCGCCTGATGCTGCGAACGGCGGGTCATTGGAAATGCTGAACTCCTTCAGCGAAATTCGTGTGATGCTGACATTCCTCGAAGACGGCCTGCATGCCGTGCTGGAGATTGATCGTCATTAGTTTTCCTGGGCTTAAAAAAGGGGGTCAGGAACCAATAGTGCGGAGCGCATCATTGTTGCTCGTGTCTCCGACGCGAGACTTCCCGCCACGGAGTGACGGGCAACTATGGGTTGCGGGCAAAGCCAGGGTTAAGGCTGATGCAGTTCACTGATTGGTAACAGATCGTCCAGACAGCGTTCTGCGGCAAGGCGGGCGACGGCGAAGGCACAGGCGGCTTCGCTGACGTTGCGGAAGAACATTGTGCGGAGCTGAATGGGCGGCTTCTTCAGATTCCAACCGCATGTTTCCAAGGCTCGTACTGCCATCCAGTCACCACTGCCGCTCAGCAGCAATTGCACGGATTCCGGTTCGATCCCGGCCAGGTCGCTCACATACTGCAGTCTGTGATCAATCCCTGCGGCGATCTGTGCGATCTGCCGATCTGCGACATGCCGAGCGATATGTTCCAATTGCCCGTCGGACATCTCATCGAGATCGCAGCAGACAGCGTGCGCCAGCCGATTCAGCGCGGCGGCCCGAGTCGCAGGTCGGTTGTCGGCGGTGTTCCGATCCTGTGGGTCATCAGAAATATCTCGATTCACCAGATGCACGTCGAGTGACGTCGCAAATAGTTCAGCCGCGACAGGAACGGTCCATGACGCAGTTTCGCCGGTGGCATCCACATGCGTTTCATCCAGCAGTGGTACGTTGGGCACGATCGCACAGACTGGCGTGCGGCGGACACCGGTGTAGATGAGTTCTGAATGAGCCAGCCGCTGAAGATCCGTAAGACCTTCCGGGCAGGGAATGCCATTCAGCAATGGAATAATGTCGGTAGTCGTTGAACCAACATCAATCAGCAACGCTGCTCCGGACGGAACCGCTCGTCCCGCCCACGTTGCCAGCGCATGCCAGTTGGCTGCGGCGACAAGCTGAGGCAGGTCGATTGCATCACCGGGGTCAGCAAACTCCCCGGACATCATCCACACCCGCAGCACGGAATCGGGAAACGCTTCCGCCACCGTCCGTATGATGAACTCGACACCTTCAGCTTTGCTTTCAAAACAGTCGGCAAGTTCCGCCGTCATGGTGAGGGCCACAATATCCGGTCGTATCCCGGCGAGTCGAGGAAGTTGCTGCAATTCCGGAAGCAGGCCCTTCTTGTTCTGCCACATTGCAAATGCCCGACAAACGCTGTCGCCGTCCGATGACGCTGCTTTAATGTTTGCTCCACCAATATCCAGCCCAAGCGCAATCACAGGAATCTTTCAGTGTTGGAATTCAATCGCTATACTCCACGCGGGCACAAGTGCAGTGTAGCCGGATTCGCAAGAATTCGGAGGTGTGCAGTGTAGCCGGATTCGCAAGAATTCGGAGGTGTGCATGATTCATGGCCGAATTCTGACGAATCCGGCTACATCAAAACATGTCAATCAAACCCGCGCGGAGTAAAGCCCAAGCCGCACATCAGTATGCCTACTCTTTTGACGGAAGTAATTTCGCATCGGCAAGTTCCGGTTCAAAAGTGCGCTCGCTGCCTTTCGGGCACAGGCGGATCGCGCGTACATCCATAACGGCACCGCCGGGTTTGGACTTCGGCGTCAGTTTGAGTGTCATTGCTTCTTCCGCATCACTCGCTTTCAGTGTTACGCTGCCCAGCGTGCGCCAGATGAAGTTCTGAAAATGGCCGGTCTCTTCCACGACAAAATCCAGTGACTGATCTGCAACGTGCAGAGTCACTTTGCTGCCACCATGACCTTTGCCGCAACCCTGCAGAATATCAATTTCGTAGTCGCCCGCTGCGGTGCTCTGAAACGTCCATGCCGCCGTATCGTGTTCGTCACTCCAGTAACCGACAGTGTTCTTGTGGGGCTGCGGTTCGAATCGTAACTTACTGCCGTGCGTCGCCGCATACTTTGCGGGAAGCAGAATGATGCCGGAATCTTTCTCAGGCCGTGCCACCACGGTCTTGTTAAACAGTTCAATCGGAGAATCCAGCTCGGCCACGATCACAGCTGCTGAGTCACCCGGACGTTGCGACACATCAATGGTCCATTCTGTCGGTTCTGATCTGACCTGCATCGTCGCATTGTCTTCCGCGATCCAATGCACACTCCTGACCACGTTGGCCAGCCGCGGCAGCGTGATTTTGGCGGGCAGTGGCTTTCCTGCGGGCAACACGAAGAACAAGCGATTCCTATCCTGCCGAATCTCAAGATCCGGCAAAGTCAGCCCTTCCACCGTCTTCGCCGCCGCAGGCAGTTCCTCAGCCAGAGCAATGGCGTCGGCGAGACCGGAAGCCGCAATCATGCCGATCGCCAGCGTGGAAATACGGATGACTGTGCGTGAGTGACACACGACATTGGCAATCTTTGTCATGAAGAATTCTCTGTAAACGCAGGAGTTTGCGATGGCGATGCGGGCATATGTGGACACGATACGATTGCTGGCTGCAAAGTGGAAGCCACAGCCCTGCTGTTCTGCGCCAGTTCGCCACCGAACACTTCGGCCTCAGCCGCCACTACGACTCCCATGAAATCAAACGCAAGCTGATACCAGCAATCCGGCCGGATTTCTTGCCGCATCAATCCGGGATGATTATCGGACGCCGACTTCGAACTTTGGAATTCGTCCACCAGAAATCCAAAGAACTTTTGGGGTCGATGTCCAGCCCCAAATCTTCAACCCCGCAGCTTCAGACAAGAAAGAGAAACTTCAACGGGAAGAAGCGACTTTGTTCGAACGGCATGATCCGCTCCGGACTGTCGGACAAAAATGTCTCGGGCAGCTGACGCTTCCCGCTTCGGTCGTGACCACCGGAGCAGTTAATGAAGTTCTGTTTCCAAGGTCGGTCGTTGTGACAGATCCGGGGTGGAAGGGTGCAGGAAACTGACTCAGGACGGTTAAGCCTGATTTAGTAACGATGTCGGAATATCTGCCACCAGACTTGTTGTCCGAATCGGATTCCAACATTCGCAGGCTCGGCCAGAAAACGTGTCGGGAGCGACATCAAAGTGACGACATCGCCGGGACTTGTCGCCACATCCTTCGACGCATCGGGC
>JANOUN010000168.1:0-8262 GCA_031416875.1 Planctomycetota bacterium
GTGTTTCGCTCCGCTTCACACACCCTACAGCACTACAGCAGTGACATCGCTGGTGAAAACTCCATGTTTTTTCAGCAATGACAAGCTGGAAGCTAATCCCATGAATTTGGCTGCTTGGTTGCTCCGCAGGCGGTCTCTGCGTACCGTACTCATCCACAGACGCTTTCACGAGTCGCTGTGTGTGCAAGCGGACGGGCAAAATGCCCCTACTACAAAACGCCGTTGTGATTGTCTCTTTTTGGAGCTGCCCGATCGTGCCTCAGGTTTATTCCCGGATTTTGGTTGTTGCAGGATTGCTGTTGACGGGTTTGAGTGGCAACGTGATGGCTCAGGGGCCGTCGAAGGAACTGGCGATCAAGCTGATGTCGCTGCCTCCGCGCCCAAAGCGTCCGGACCTGCCAGCCAGTAAACTTCCGCTGGAATTTCTGCAGGGCGAACGAGTCGCTTTTCTGGGCAACTCGCTTGCCGAACGGATGAATCTGTTCGGCCACTTCGAGACGCTGCTGCACACTCGGTTCCCGAAGACGGAACTGGTCATTCGCAACTTCGCGCGACCTGCCGAAGAAGTCGGTATTCAGCAGCGATCTGCTGACTACACGGCGCTGGACGATCCGCAGCTGGCCTTCGGTGCCGACACGTATTTCTGTTTCTTCGGCTTCAACGAATCGTACGCCGGCCCCGAAGGAATCGATGGCTTCAAGGAGCGTTACGGTAACTATCTGGACACGATGGCCAAGCGCTATCCGCGCGATGACACCAACGCTCCGCCGCGCTTCATCCTCGTCTCACCGATTGCCTTCGAACCCACCGGCGATCCCTTGTTGCCGGATGGAGCAAAAGAAAATGCGAACCTGAAACTGTATTCAACTGCTGTGGCGGAAGTCGCTGCCGCGCGCAAGCTGGCATTCGTCGACGTATTCGATGCGTCCGAGAAAATGCTCAGCGGAAAGCCGGGATTGCAGTACACGATCAACGGTTGTCACCTGAACGATGCCGGTGATCGCGAAATCGCGAGGATGGTTGATGAAAAGGCATTCGGTTCCGCATCATCTGCCAGCTTTGGCAGTCCGGCGTACGAAAAACTGCGATCGGCGATCAACGACAAATCATGGGTGCATCTGCAGGATTATCGGATGCTCAACGGCTGGTATGTCTACGGTGGCCGACGAACGTTTGACACCGAAACGTTTCCGCGAGAATACATCAAGATCCGCAAAATGGCGGAAGTGCGCGACCGATTTGTCTGGGATCTGGCTCAGGGAAAACCTGTATCTGACGCGCCGGATGATGCGGGAACCGGCGAACTGATTGTTCCGGAAACTCGCTTCGGAGAGCCGCGTCAGGATTATTCTGAAGCCGAGGAATTGCGATATCTCACGCCGCAGCAGTTAATCGCTGAAACTAAAGTTCCTGAAGGTTTTGAGATCCAGGCGTTCGCCGATGAAACCTTGTTTCCGGAACTCGCGAAGCCCGTGCAATTGAACTTCGACAACAAGGGACGCTTATGGGTGGCCTGCATGCCGACATATCCGCAGTGGAAACCTGGCGATCACAAACCGGATGATCGACTGCTGATTCTGGAAGACACCGATCACGATGGCAAAGCAGATGCCTGCAAAGTCTTTTACGACAAGCTGCATTGCCCGACCGGTTTTGAATTCTGGAACGGTGGAGTGCTTGTCGTCGATCAGCCTCGCCTGCTGTTTTTGAAAGATACGGACGGCGACGACAAGGCCGACCAGGTTGTGCATCTGCTCGACGGCTGGGCATCCGACGACACGCACCATACATGCGGTGCATTTGAATGGAGTCACGGCGGCAAGCTGCACATGCTGGAAGGCATCGCCACCAGCACGACGCTGGAAACACCATGGGGCCCGCATCGCAGTCAGGGAGCCGGGGGTGCGTATGTAATGGATCCGCGCACGCTGAAGATTCGTCAGTTTTCGTTGCCCGGTCAGTACAATATGTGGTGTTACGTTTTCAACAACTGGGGCCAGGGCATCGTCGGTGACGGGACGACGGCGAATCAGGCCTGGGATACTCCGTTATCCGGAGCGCAGTTCGGAGGCCGCACCGGCCTGAACTTTGTCTTCAACAACGAAGGCATGCGACCCGCGCTGGGCAGCGAATTCCTGGTCAGCCGCAACTTCCCGGACAACGTTCAGGGACAATTTACATACGCCTGTGTGATCAACATGAACGGTCTGCCTCGGTTCACGGTGAATGACGACGGAGGCGGATTCCACGGGGATCGACTGAAAAACGCTGACGGCAGTCCCGATGATCTCATTCGTTCCACCGACAAGCATTTTCGTCCGGCTGATCCGCAAATCGGCCCTGACGGTGCCCTGTGGTTTGGCGACTGGGCGAATGCTCTGATCGGCCACATGCAATACAGCCAGCGTGACCCGAATCGCGATCACACGCGTGGTCGCATCTATCGTTTGGTTTACCCGAGTCGTCCGCTGGTCACACCTGCGACGCAGTTCGGAAAATCCGTTCCGGAGATTCTGGAACAGCTGCGCGAATACGAATGGCGCACACACTACCGTGCTCGGCGCGAACTGCATGATCGACCGGCTGCAGACGTGCTCCCCCATGTGGCATCGTGGGTGAAGGGGCTCAAGGCCGATGATCCGGAATACGATCGTCTGCGCACAGAAGCATTGTGGATTCAGCAGGCTCATCACCAGCTTGATCCTGATCTGCTGGCAGCTGTGTTGAAGGCATCGACATTCGATGCGCGAGCGGCCGCTGTTCGGATTCTGTCCGATGAACATCAATCCATTGCTGATCCGCAGGCCATGCTCATCGCTTCATCGAAGGATGCACATCCTCGGGTACGGACTGAAGCGGCTCGTGGTTTAAGTTTCTTCGACAACATCGAAGCTCAGACGGCGTTGCTGGCGATGACAAGTTTCCCGGCCGATTACTGGGTTGACTACACCGTGCAGCATGCGCTTGGAGCCAACGAAAAGATCTGGCGGGGTGATTATATCGCCGGCAAGATCGCGGACCTGAGTCCTCGTGCGGGTGAGATCGTGACAAGACTGATGGAAGCATCGAAATCAGGGGCCGTGGCTTTGCCGTTTCTGCAGACGCTGATGTCGCAGCAACCGAAGCCGGAAGAAGAACGCAACAAAGCGATGACGGCGTTGTCGGATCTTAAGGGCGATGCCAATCGTGGTCGCGAAGTATTTGTGCGCAACTGTACGGCCTGTCACAGAGTCGGAAACGGTGAGGGACGTGAATTCGGCCCCAACCTTGCCGGCGTGGCGAAACGCATGAACAAGTTCAAGATCGTGCAGTCCGTGGTCGATCCGAATGTCGAAGTCGCGGAGAAATACCGCTCGACGTTGATCGTCACCAGGGACGGGATGCCGACCGCAGGACTTGTGGTGTCTGAAAATGATGTGGAAGTTGAACTTTTCGATGGCAAAGCTGTTCGCAGGATCGCCAAAGCCGACATTGAAGAACGTGTCACCCAGCAGCAAAGCAGCATGCCCGAAGGCGCGCCAGCCACGCTGGCTCCTTCCGAGTTTGTCGATCTGATGGAATACCTGGGATCACAGAATCAGGACGTTGCCCCCAAGTAGAACCTGCCGGGCATCGAGTGTTGCCGTGGGTGACTGGCACGACTTGCTGGCCCTTGTTTTGAAAATGGGTTTCAACCCAAAACTCTGTTCGCAGGGATTCGCTTTCATGCCAACAACAATTTCGCTTGGCCAACTGCAGAAGATCGATGTTCACCAAGTCTGGACACATGAAGCTCAGGACTTCACGCCGTGGCTTGCCGAGGAAGCGAACATCAAACTTCTCGGAGACACAATCGGCATTGAGCTGGAGGTAGAGGCTCAGGAAAAGGATGTCGGTCCATTTCGGGCGGATATTCTCTGCAAGGACACGGCCACTGGAAACTGGGTGTTGATAGAGAATCAGTTGGAGCGAACCGATCATTCGCACATGGGCCAGTTAATCACATACGCCGCTGGCCTGAAAGCCGTGACGATCATCTGGATCGCCAGTCGCTTCACCGATGAGCATCGAGCGGCTTTGGACTGGTTGAATGAGATCACAGACGGTGAATTCAATTTCTTCGGTTTGGAGGTCGAGGTGTGGAAGATCGGCGAATCCGCAGCAGCTCCGAAGTTCAACATCGTGAGTGCTCCGAACAATTGGACACAGACAGTTTCGATCAAGAAGAAGTCTATCGAACAAGCCGACTTGACGGGGGCGAAACAGCCATCATCTGCGTGTGGAATTCGTGATGTCTGACGATTACGACAAAGGTTTCTTTGCTCAGCTCGAAAGCCAAAAGTCGACCATTGAGGTGGAGTTTGGAGGCCCGATCGTTTGGGCGAAAACTCCCGGCAAGAAACAAAGCAAAGTATTTGTAAAGAAAACGGTAGACCTTGAGGACCGTGAACAGTGGCCACACATCAAGTGCCGCCATTACAGGTCACCATTTCGGGAAAACGGTAGACCTTGAGGACCGTGAACAGTGGCCAGCCTACCACGCATGGCTGTTGCAGTACCTGGAGAAATTCCATTCCATGTTCGCTAAGCGGGCGAAACAATTTGTGAGGTCTTCACCGGACGCAGAGCTTGAAGAGCCATGATTGACACCCTTCTCATTCACGTTCAACTGACAGGATTCACCGTTAGCAGACTGGCACCCTACGAAAGCTGGGAACCGTTCCGTGATCTTGCCAGAGAATTGTGGGAGCAGTACCGTACCGCGGTTGGCTGCGACGCGGTGACACGAATTGCTGTCCGGTACGTCAATCGGGTTGATATTCCGGAATCTCCGGTCGAGTTAAAGCAGTACTTTCGAACGTCGCCGGAGGTTTCATCGGACCTTCCACAATTCATGGAGGGTTTCTTCATGCAAATTCGATTGCCACAGATAGACATTGAATCGACGGCGATCCTGAATCAGACTATTGTCCCTTCGCATAAACCTGACTGCACATCGGTTGTTCTGGACATCGATCTGTTTCGAGATCGCGACCTGCCGGGCGACGACTTTGAACTTTGGAGTTTTTTTGAAGTGCTGCATGACCGGAAGAATGAAATCTTTGAGGCTTGCATCACTGACACTGCACGGGAGTTATTCGACTGATGGCTGTTGCTGAATTACCTCCGAAATGTGTATCCACATTCCAGGACGTCTGCCCGTTCTACGAACTGGAAGGCGACAGCGGTCGAGAATTGATCGACCGGTTTGGTATAGCGATTCTGCAATGGCAAAATCGCCCGAGCATTCTCATTGATTCCATTGCGGAAACTGAATCGGATTCGCATCTGCAGTTCCGAAAAGCAGGGACGATGAGGGTGAGATTCAAAATGGCGGGAGCGATGCAGCCTCGCGTCATCGAAATCGCAGAGGCTGTCGAAGAATGAGTGGTTCCTGGTGGCATTCAGTAAGCGGCAAACATCTTGCCCAGGGTGACCTGTTGCCCGATTGTTTGCTGCCGGTGTTTGTTGCTCCGACTCTCACACAGTCCGCAAACGACTTTCAGGAAATCGATGTTCTGACTCAGCGGTTGATCGTTGTTACTCAGAGTTGCGACCTTGATAACAGAAAAATCCGGTTCGTAGCACTCTGTCCAATTCACACGCTGGACGAGTATGCAGGTCAGCGTCGTCATAATCAGATGACGAAGAACTGGGAGAGTGTTCGCCGAGGCCAGGTTCAGGCCCTCCACATGATCGCTTCGCCTGAATACCCGGAAATCAACACGCAGTCGATGGTTGTTGACTTTGGCCATATCGTCAGCCTGCCGATTGACTATCTTGAGAATCACGCTGCGTTGATTGGCAACCGATGGCGGCTGGGGTCTCCGTTTCTGGAACACTACTCTCAGGCATTCGCACGCTTCTTTATGCGTGTTGGCCTTCCAGCTGGAATCGCTCAATTCAGCTAATTCGAGCGACATTGAGGCGACCGGATAATGACAACACAATCCTTCATCTTCGAATGCAGCAGTACGACGTATCTCGACTGCGTTGAAAAGAATCTGTTCGGTACGAACAACCCGTGGCCGCTGGAGATCAAAACCGGTGACTATTGTCTGCTGCATCACTACGAAATCGGTGGTCTGCTGGGCCTGTGGCAGGCAACCTGTAACGGCGGCAAGAACCTGGTGCCAAAGGTCTGGGACGGGAAGTTTCCGTATCAGGTCCGTGTGAAACTGGTGATTCCAAAAGTGACCGACGTTCCGAAGAAGGTGCTGACGAAACCGGGTGTCGATGCTGCCGTCGGACGATTCGACAATTGCGCGGATGAAGACATGGCGGAAGACCTGGTTCGATCTCTACTCAGTCCTGCATTCTGAGGCTCTGCAATGTCACTCAATGATGGCTACCGGGAGGGAAATCAGTTTGAACTGTGGGGCATTTGTTATGTGCCGAATCCCTGCGCTCCGGGGAGGCAATAAAAAAAGAGACAACGCTTTCGAGGCCACCCGAAGGTTTCCTCTGGGCCGAGTCTCCGACATTAACATCGGCGATCAGGGCAGGAAAGTCAAGAAGTTTGAGCATGAACGGCGGTTGCGGGATTTGATGGTTTGAACATGTAGGTCCTTTCTGCCGGAAAGGACTTTCGCCGTGAGGCGAACCGCCCTGGAGCGGACGTGCAATACACGGCGTCGGGTTGTGATTGATTCGAACTTGTCTGGTCGCTCGTCGCGGCAGGCCGCGAAGTCCTGCCCGGCAGGCAGGACCTACTTTGAAATGCGACCTTATGAAAGAATCCGGGCACGGCACCGGGTGAGTCCGGCGCTGAACGAACGTCGTTTGCGGATGAGATCCTGAAGGGGCCGCGGCGGGAAGCGATTCCTCGGCTGAGCAATTCGAAGCGAAGCCACCCTGGATCACGGCATGTATATCGCGTGAATTCGCGTCCATTCGCAGTTTGAACAGCAGTCCTCCTCCGCGTACTTCATTTGTCGTTGAACCTGATTTTCGCCGCAGCATTGTTTGTGCAGCGTCTGCCAGGGTATCATCTGCGTCGCCTGTCACCACTTTTCCATGATCAAAGGAGAATAAGATGTCGTCCAGCAACCGAAAATCGAATGCGTGCCCGGACTGCAGTCCTGTCAGTCGACGTGCCTTTGTGGAAACCGTGGCAGGCGCATCGGCGCTGGCTCTGCTTTCCACACGTTCACTGAGTGGCGGGCTGTTCTCGGACCCGTCATTGACAAGTGCTTCGGAAACGGCCGTGAGTGAATTCTTCAAGTCACTCACCGACGAACAGAAGAAGACCCTCTGTTTTCCGTTTGAGCATGAACTTCGGCATCGGATCAGCGCCAACTGGCATGTCACGAAACCAACGCTGGGAGAGACGTTCTACACGTCACCGCAGCGCGAAATGATCAGCCGCATCGTCAAGGGACTGTGCAGCGAAGAAGGCCACGAACGCATGCAGAAGCAGATGGATGACGACGCTGGCGGGCTGCACGAATTCAGTGTCGCGATGTTCGGCGAACCGGGTGCGGGTGCGTTTGAGTTCATGCTCACTGGTCGCCATCTGACGCTGCGAGCTGACTGTAACAGCGTCGATAAAGCTGCGTTCGGCGGGCCAATGGTGTACGGGCATGACCAGGTGGAAAAAGATGCGTCGAAAAATATCTACTTCTACCAGACACAGCAGACGGACAAGGTCTTTAAGTCGCTGACCGCAGAACAGGCGGCAAAGGCTCTGCTGACCTCGGCTCCGAAAGAGACGCAGGTGCAGCTTCAGGGTGAATCCGGGACGTTCCTGGGGATCAAAGTGGCCGACCTGAAAGCGGAGCAGAAATCCGAAGTGGAAAAGACGCTCGGTATCCTGCTGGCACCTTACCGCAAAGAGGATGTGGAAGAAGTGATGGAGATTCTGAAGGAATCGGGCGGCGTCGATCATCTGCACATGGCGTTCTTCCAGCAGGAAGATATCGGTGGCGACAAGACGTGGGACATCTGGCGCGTGGAAGGTCCATCATTCGTGTGGCACTTCCGCGGTGCGCCACACGTGCATGCGTACATCAACATTGGCCACGTAAAAAAAGCATGATCGTCAGGCACTGACGAAAACGGCAGGTCGCTCGCGGGCTGTTGATTGAATTGTAGGGTGCGTGAAGCGGAGCGCAACGCACCATTTTGGAAAGGCGTGTGAGACTGGTGTGTTCCGCTGACGCTGCACACACCCTGCTTGAATCCTTAAATCAACAACCCGCTAGCGCGTGACGGCTGTTCGGATTCAATTGAAAAATCTCCTGC
>JANOUN010000169.1:0-8357 GCA_031416875.1 Planctomycetota bacterium
CGCGGATTCCACCGAAGGCTCCGGTTCGCCGCCGTCAAAGACATCGACATCTAGTCCCGCCTCAACAAGCGGTGTCCTGACCTGTTCGAGAATCCCGTTCCCCGCGAGCACTCGATCAGTCACCAGAAACACCCGCCGAAACTCCCGCCGCAACATCAGGGCCGGCAACTGCTTCACCGCCCCCCAGCCAAAAACCAACTGCCCCGATGTGTGAAACTTCCAGACGGTGCGCATGAGGCCTTGACTCCTGAATCAGTCGAATCACAAAAACCGAAACGAACACATGGAACACGTGTGTACCTGAATTCGATGGCTTTGGCCACGTACTTGCAGGGTGTGACAAGCAACGCGCAGGCACACCGAAATGCGGTAATTGTATGCCTTTCTGGCCGAATTCGTCATGTCCGCGTGTAAGCTGGAACACGGGTTTGTAGAGTAGTCTCTTCGGACATAGAAACCGATGCCTCAGGAACAGGAAAACAAAATGCAGGGCGTTCGATTCATCACTTGCATGTTGACGATTCTGCTACATGCGGGGGCAGCCTATAGCGAGGACTATGTTCTCACTGATCCCGCGCTAAAGGAAGCAGTGTCCGAATATGAATTGGCCGTCAGTACGGCCCGAGACAAGTTCCTGCCACATTTTGAAAAAGCGATTACGGTTGCTCGCAGCAACAAAGCGATCTCGGTGGATGAGCGAGCGAAGGTCATCTCAGAACTCGAAAGTCAGCGAGAGCGATTTCTGATCGACGGGATAGTGCCCCTTAATGCTGTCCTGATGAAGTTTGCTCAGCCTTACGGACGGGCAGTCGATCAGGCCGCCTCAAAACTGAACGCACCATTCCAGAAGGCTGCAAAGACCTGCATCGACCGTGGAAAGGTTTCTGAAGCGACGGCCTTGTTGAAGTATCTCGACAAGACCGTCACAGGAGATGGTCATGAACTTGTGGGCCATTGGCGACTTGCCGAAGGAATCGGCGCCCATGGTTTCTCAGAACAGTATGTCATACAGAAGCGACTTGGCCAATGGTCGGTGGAGCGATCGTTCTATACGCCGTCCGGGCAAAAAATCGGTGCCTCAACCGCAATAGATCTCGTTTACGCTGACGGAGTGTTGAGCTACACGGATCACTTCACACGCAAGCCGAAGGCAGAGTGGCACGATAAAGCCATGATGAAGGTTTGGGTGGATGATAAGGCAACGGGAACGTTAAGGTTAAGCTGGGTCGTTGGAAGCGGCCAGTCTGATCAAAATACTCTTGTTCGCGTCAACTGACACTGGATCGATGCGTTTGTCCCTGGCGGGACGGAAAGACGATCTTCGATCCGACGCGGGATGGAGAGACGTTCTTGGTCGCGAATGCGATTTATCGACTCTGAGTTGTTCGCCTTTAACGACGATCAGTTTTCGTTTAGACCAAATGGAGCCTTCGTATGAAGCCTCTTTTTCCACCATCGTTCACGGTTGATAATGTCGCGGTCTTCCATGTCTGGTGCTGACCATTCCAGAATACTGAACTGAAATGATTTGGGTCTTCTGAGCTTTAAGAGCTTGTTTCCGCCGTGGCCGCGCTTCGCATAGTCAATCCACCGTCCGTACAAGGCATGACTCGAAACAATTCATGTTCTTTGGGACTGTGCCGAAGCACCAGCACAGGAGCCTTCTTTGGGTCAATTCCCGAACGCTGCAGTAGATCATTGAATTCCATGATGGTTTCTCGACGTTTAGATTCAGCTCAGTCAATCAAGTTCTTATGACGTTTACTTCGGGCTGAAGAACCTTCTGCGTTCTTCGCGAATCGGGGAAGCAGTTCGGATTCGGAGGTCACTTGCTTCCTGAACTCAACAGGGGGAAATCGAATGGCATCGCTCCCGGTAGTCATCCGTAAGGGTTTCCACATCATACGGGTACGAAATGAGAGATCTCAAACATTCGCTGAGTATCCGACGATCATTGCGAGAAATGTCGCGAACATCGATCGATGCAGCTCATGCTAAAATCCGGCATGGTCTGCAAACGCCTTGAGAACGCTGGTTGCGTACGGTACTCTATAGACAAACCCTCCGCGTCAAACTTTGATCAGGTCTTGACCCTGTTCCTGATTGAGCCTGCCGCCATCGTCGCAAGACGGGACCACGCCATGTATCCCTCCTTCTCGTTCGCCTTCGTCAGTCGACTGATACGATTGCGACACCTCCTCAGCCGAATTGCGGTCACTGTGATCGTGGCCAGTGGTCAGATCGTGTCGGTGTATGGCGATGAGAGTGCCGACGCGCAGTTCGAGAATCATATTCGCCCGGTGCTGGTCGAAACCTGTTTTCGCTGCCATGGGGATTTAAAAGTCTCGGGCATGTTACGGGTGGATTCGCGTGAGGCGTTGTTGAAGGGTGGCGAATCTGGTGCGGCGATTGTGCCGGGGAAGCCGGATGAGAGTCTGCTCATCAAGGCGATTCAGCGGCACGAAGATGTTTCAGCGATGCCGCCCGAGAAGGACAAAGCACTTCGGCCGGATCAGATCGCGGCATTCGCAAACTGGATTAGTTCGGGCGCGAATTGGCCGACAACTACGCGGAAATTTGAAGGCCATACACATTGGGCGTTTGAACCGATCCGCGATCCGGTTCAGCCAGCGGTAGCTGACACGGCATGGATCCGCAACAGCATTGATGCATTCATCCGAGTCCGGCAAGAAGCCGCTGGAGTGAATCCTGCTCCGATGGCAGACAAGCTCACGCTGATTCGCCGAGCGACATTTGACCTGACCGGGCTTCCTCCGACACCTGCCGAAATCGATGCCTTTCTGAAGGATGAGTCGCCGCAAGCTTACGAAGGGCTCGTGGATCGATTGCTGGCTTCCAGCCATTATGGCGAACGCTGGGGAAGACACTGGCTGGACGTTGTGCGCTATGCCGACACGGCCGGTGAGACTGCCGACTATCCCGTGCCGCTGGCATGGCGATACCGCAACTATGTGATTGATGCGTTCAACGCCGATAAGCCCTACGATCAATTCCTGCGTGAACAGATTGCGGGCGATGTAATGGCAAATCAACAGCCGTCAGAGAACTACGCGGAGCAGGTGACGGCGACCGGATACCTCGCCATCTCGCGGCGGTTCGGGTTTGATTCTGAAAACTATCATCACCTCACGATCCAGGACACGATTGACACGCTGGGGCAATCTGTGATTGGGCTGAGTCTGGGTTGCGCGAGATGCCATGATCACAAGTTCGACACGGTTTCGATGCACGATTACTACGGACTGTACGGAATCTTCGACAGCAGCCGTTATGCATTTCCCGGATCAGAACAGAAGCAGAAATTCCGCTCGATGGTGCCGCTGCTGCCACCGGGCGAATCGATTCCGAAATGGCGGGAGTTTGATCAGCGAGTCGGAGCCATTGCCGTCAGTCTTGAAAAACAGCAGCAGGCTGTTCCCGCCGCGATTCTGCGATCTCTCAGCGACATGGACGGCGACTTCGAAATGCAGGCACCGGCCGCAGGGGGCAGCAACGGCGTGCTGGTTCCGCCATGGCTCTATGAGGGAAAGATTGCCGTCACGAATGCCGCGCAGAGCCCGTTCAAGAACCTGTACGCGCGCGGCAAAGTTGGAGCAAGCCTCGCGGCGGATGCTGGCAGTTATCGAATCGCACAGTCGCTTTATCCGCGACGTTCAATCAGTAACTGCGACACGCTGTTCGTCAACCTGGATTTTCGAATGGCCGCGTCTGATGCGGGCAACCCCGTTAACAGCCCGATGGCCGGACACCGATTCTGGGTCGGAAGTTACCCGACATCGCCTGCGGCGGTTGTCCTGATCTCATCGGACGGTGTTTCTCTGCAAACGGGTGACGTGATTGAACGGATCGGAGACGCGAAACCCAATGAATGGCAGAACCTGCAACTCAGCATTAATCTGCAGACTCAGACGATTTCGGGCACGGTCGGAACGCCCGAGGCGCTTTCATCGTTTGTTGACAGGCCGCTTTCCACGACCTGGCCGAGCACAATCGACTTCGCCGTGCTGGAATCATCCGAGTCATCGAATGTGAAACTGCCGGCGATCGAATTCGATAATCTTGGCGTGCAGGATTCACCCATTTCGGCTGCGTCAAAAGAGTTGCTCGTCACGGGCAGCAACGCAGGCAACCTGGACCCGGCGGCACTGTCGAAGGAACTGCAGGATCTCGTCGGAATCGGTGGTGATTTCGAATTGCAGACGAAAGACACTCCGCCCGCAAGCCCATGGAATCCCGGGCCAAACAGCGTCGTCAGTATTTCTGGAAGTTCGCAGAGTCCGTTTCTGAATCAGTTTCCGGCCGGAGAACTCGGGGTTCACATGCCGAATCGCGGCGAGTACGACGGTTTTGGCCTGGCGCTCCCAAAAACCTGGAAAGCCGATGAGACAGAACGGCTGTTCGCCTGTTTCGACTTCCGTTGCGGCGACAGTCCTGCGGGAAGTGATGGGGCCTGGCGTTACTATGTCGGGAATGGTCCCGGGAATTCCGCTGCGATTGAACTCTTCTTCAATGGCCGGGAGTTCTTCCGCCGAAGCGGCGACGCAAGGGAATCCGTGTGCCCGCTGCGTTTCGGCGAATGGTATCAGGTTCAGATGACGCTCAACCTGAAGAGTCGCACTTTTACGGCCGCGATCGCGTCCGACTCATCGCGCACCGAATTCAGCGGTGAATTTGCAAGCGGGTGGAGTGGCCTGATCGATTACTCATTCATCGACAGCTACGGCCACATCGGCGGCGTACGGCCTGCCCTGGATGTCGACAACTACTTCATCGGCGAGTCAGAACTCGCGCCATCGGACGCACCATCAGTGCCTGCGATCACGGCTGAGTCCACAGCGCGTCTTGCACGGGCCAGGCAGATCCGTGATCAACTTGTGGCCATTCAAAACGCGACTCAGAATGCGGCTGCGGAACTTAATTCGCTGCTGATCGAAGGCCCGTTCGCCATGGCTTACGGAATGGCTGAAGGCACGCCGCACAATGTGCATGTCCAGCTCCGTGGCGAGCCATCTCAGCCGGGTGACGAAGTTCCTCGTGGACTCATCCGTGCGCTGGGCGGGCAGCCCTTGCCTGTGAACACACCCGGCAGCGGTCGGCTCGAGCTGGCTCAATGGCTGACTCGGCCCGATCATCCGCTGACCGCGCGCGTGATGGTGAATCGCATCTGGCAGTATCACTTCGGTCGTGGCCTGGTGAAGACGCCTAACGATTTCGGCGTTCGCGGATTGCCTCCGACGCATCCGGATTTGCTCGATCATCTGGCGACGAGCTTTGTGCAGAGCGGCTGGTCGATCAAGGCCATGCATCGCCTGATCATGCTCAGCGCGACGTACCAGCAGGCGTCGGAGGTCGATCATTCGCTGTCGTCCGCAGCAGGTGTTGACACCGGCGATCTGTACACGCACTTTGCACGACGTCGCCTGAGCGCGGAGGAGATTCGTGATTCGATCCTGGCGGTCAGCGGGGACCTTGATCCTGAGCCTGCAAAAGAGCATCCGTTTCCGTCACCGGTCACCTGGGGATTCTCTCAGCATGGTCCGTTCAGCGCGGTCTACGACAATAACAAGCGCAGCGTGTATCTGATGACGCAGCGTCTGAAGCGACATCCGTTTCTTGCATTGTTCGACGGGCCTGACACAAATGCCTCAACCGCAGATCGCCTGGGAACTACCGTGCCGACTCAGGCTTTGTACTTTCTCAACGATCCGTTCGTGCATCAAAAAGCGGACCTCTGGGCATCGCGGCTGGAATCGGACAATGGCTCCGAGAGTCAGCAGATTGAGCAGGCTTACCGGTTGGCTCTGTGTCGCTCGGCTACTGCTGAGGAAACACTGGATGCGGCGTCCTTCCTTGCGACCTATCGGACAGAGGTTTCAAGTATCGGTCTGGACAACGTAAATCATCGCGCGCTGGCTGCATTTCTGAGGACGCTGCTGGGAAGTAATGAGTTTCTGCATGTGGATTAGAATCTGTAGGCCGGACCAGGCGAAGCGCCGTTCCGGCAGGCCGGCCAAGTGCCGGAGCTGCGCTCCGCTTGGTCCGGCCTGCCAAAAATCAAGTCTGTACAAGGCGTCGATCAAAGATCACTCCATGTTTTTTGAGCCGCAATGACAAGCTGGAAGCTTATCCCACTTTAGATAAACAGCCCGCGAGCGGCATTCCGCTCAGGTGAATGGAGAACCACATGACCATGCAACAGAACGATGACCCATCCCGCCGCGGCGTGCTGCGATCCATGATCGGCGGCTCGATGCTGTTCCCGGGGCTGATGTCGCAATTGCTGGCGGAAGAAACGGCGGTCAATTCCGATGATCCGCTCGCTCCCAGGCCGACTCACTTTCCAGCCAAAGCGAAACGCATCATCCTGCTCCACATGAGCGGCGGTGTCTCCCACGTCGATTCATGGGACCCCAAGCCGCAACTGTTCGCGGATGCCGGAAAGACAATCCCGGTCAATGAGTTCCAGGGCCGGAAGGGGGACTTCAGTATGTACCTCAAACGGCCGCAGTGGGACTTCAAACCGCACGGTCAGAGCGGGACGGAGGTCAGCTCCCTGTTTCCCCACATGGCAAAATGCGTCGATGATCTGTGCGTCATCCGTTCGATGAAGTCCGATCACACAAATCACTACGAAGCAACCCTGGGAATTCATACGGGCTCGTTCACGTTCGCCAGGCCCAGCATTGGTTCATGGCTCAGTTACGGACTGGGAACGCTCAATCGAAACCTTCCGTCGTTCATTGTGATTGCGCCGCATTCGCCGTACGCTGGCGGACAGGTCTGGGGGAGCGATTTCCTTCCCGGCGCGCACCAGGGAACGCTGGTGGTGCCGGGGCCTGAACCCGTTGCCAATATTCAGCGACGATCACCGGGCAGCCGTCTGCAGGAAATGGAACTTGCCGCGATGGCAAAAATGAACAAGCGACATCTGGAGGCAAGGCCGAACGATCCACTGCTGACGGCTCGCATCAAGTCGTTCGAAACTGCATTCGGGATGCAGGCCGAAATGCCCGACGTCTTTGATCTGTCAAAAGAAGACGACGCGACGCTGGAGATGTACGGCCTGCCCCGTGGCAGCACGAGCGGCTTTGGATGGCAATGCCTGGTGGCTCGTCGCCTGGCAGAACACGGCGTGCGCTGCGTGGAACTTATCGATGTCGGCTCATCCGCCAACTGGGACGCACACGGCGACATGCTGACACATGCTCCGCTGGCAAAAAATGTGGACCAGCCCATCGCCGCGCTACTCAAGGATCTGAAGCAGCGCGGCATGCTGGACGAAACACTGGTTGTCTGGACCACCGAATTCGGACGCACCCCGTTCAACGCAGCCCCCAATGCCGCTGGTCGTGAACATCATCACTGGGTCTTCTCGTCATGGCTGGCCGGTGGCGGCGTAAAGCCAGGCATCACCTATGGAGAATCCGACAGCTACGGCATCGACGTCGCAAAAGACGTCGTTCACGTGCACGATTTCCATGCCACAATTTTGCACCTGATGGGCCTTGATCACGAACGACTGACGTACCGTCACACCGGCCGAGACTATCGACTGACCGATGTGGCCGGTCGCGTCGTGCATGAGATCCTGAGCTGACTCAGCGAGCGGCATGCGTCAGCCTGCCGGTACATTGCGATTGGTGCGTTCGGCTTCACATGCGAAGGACCGCACGTGTACCCGTCCGCCGACGCGACACCGCTGGCCGAGTTTCGCAATCGGGGGGTGAAGTCGCGGATCATTGTCAAGATGCGTTGATGCGCCAGTGTGTCGTGCAGGCCGTACGCTCATGCATCTCGCAATTTACGAGGTATCCATGTCTCGTTGGCGGCAAGTGGGCCGTTGTCTTTCTAACCCAGCAGCATACCGGCGTAGCCGACGACCCGAGTGCTGTCGCCGCTGACGTCCGCGCTGGTCGCGTAGCCGGCACGCTGGGTGTGAGTCAGCTGGTTGAGGCATCTCAGGGTTTCCATCACGATCACGGCAGGCAGGACTCCGCACATGCTGATGTTGTGCGACTTGACAGTGTCCAGCAGCCGGGCCGGGTCGAGTGATTCCATTGCGGTCAGGGCCAGCTCGTCCAGTTCGCGATTGCGCCGTTCGGCAGCGAAGTGATTCATGTCACTGGAAATTACCAGCAGCGGTGGTGACGGCAGTTCGGAGATCACGGCGGCCAGTTGCTGACCGAAACGGAGGCATCTGTCCAGACTGCCTCCGCCAATGGCGATCCCGACAACTCTGGCCTGCGGAGCCAGGCGGGCCAGCAGCGGCAGTTCCACTTCAATGGCATGTTCGCGGGCGTGTGCGGCGGCATCCAGCTGTAATCCCTCAATGCGAT
>JANOUN010000170.1:0-1872 GCA_031416875.1 Planctomycetota bacterium
GGAATCTTCTGTGGTGATCTTCACGGTGTCATACAATCCTGCAAGCGTTTCGACCGCATCCGCATTCAACGGTGACTCTGCCGTATTGGCCATCGACAGCATCTGGGCCTTTTGCATCTGCAGCATTCCCTGAGCCAGTGCGGATAACTGCATGGCGGAATTCTTATTTGCCGTGCGGACTTCGATCTGCGACAGATATTTGCCCGTGCCCGCAAGATCGGCTGTAAACATCGCACCCTGAAGACCTTCGATTAACCCGGGCATCGGAGTGTTTTGTGCCATCTGTGTCTTGAGGTCCTTCAGGGACTCCAGATCGATCATGCCAGCGATATCGTTGGCCGGGAAACTGGCATAAAGCTGTTGCTGAACCGTGCCAGCAGCCTGCCCACCGGCTACTGCGCGCGGAGCCAGCATTTTCTTCAGGAGTGGTTCGGGCCCGACCAGCAACGTGCGGTCATCCGGCATCGCAACCATGCAGCTTTCGAACACTGTCACGTCCTGTGTTCCAATTTTCCCGGCTGCGCCTTCTCCCAGACCGACCAGTGAGATGCTAAAGACGGCGTCTCGATCCAGCGGCGCCGTGGTATGCAAAATAATGCCGGGCATGGATTGCACACGCGACCGGCGGTTGCCGTCCAGTTGAGCATGTTCAATCACCTCGTTCCCTGCATGCGTGATGAGACCTGCCAGCAATGTCGGCTCAATATCAGCCGACAGAGAATGAACAGATCCGTCCATAAATCCAACCAGGATTTGCTTGTCAGTCTTTCCGAGGGCCTTCACCGGATCTTCACGATCGAAGTCCAGTCCGCCAGGTTTTGTCCAGATCTCGGCTTTGTCCGATCCCGCCAGCACCGTCAAGATCGTGTTGCTCGTACCGTCGGTAATGTTCTGTATCCCGGGACCTTCGTCGCCCGCGAATGGAGCCCCTTCACCTGTGAAGACATGAACCGATGTCTTGCCCTTTTCAGTCACGCCGGGAGATTCGAAGATCGCGGGCATCTTTTCGATCAGCGTCTTGTTATGTTCACTGTCCCACGGTTCATCCTGATGAAACTGATTGAACAGCGGAGCCTGGTCCATGTAGGGCAGCATCCAGACACGCCAACTCAGGTTGCCCTTGTTTTCATTCTCGATCCCATCGTCGTCGGGAAAGCGACCGTAGACATCGTGCATGTTGTGCATCGCTAATCCAAACTGCTTGAGGTTGTTTTTCAGGCCAACGGTGCCCCCCGCCGGGACGCCCATTGGACTCAAAGTACGATCGATGGTTTCGCGGTCGAACAGGATCGCCGCTTCCTGCACGGTGCGCGGGTCCATGCCGAGTTCTTTGGTCAGCAGGGCCATCATCTCATCGACTTCCTGCTGACCGGACGCCGCTTCAACCATCATCTGCAGATATTTGGATTTCAACATCCGTGATGGCTGAATCGCCGCGACGCCGACAACATCTTCCGGCGTGTAACGCTGCACGGCTGATGTTTCCGCAGACTTCTCACCAGTTGCAACAGTCGCAGACTTTTGGAGATTAGCCGCCTTCTTCTGCTGAGCTTCGCAAGCGTGACTTAGCACAACGGCTGCCAGCATTCCGGCGATGAACGAGAAACGCATTGTTGATCCTTTCAGACGAGTCCAATCGATCCGGAACTAAACGATCTGTACCACCGAGCGTCCTCGATCACAAATTTGTCGGTGGATTTCGCCCGCGAATCACGCGAATGGGCGCAAATAATTGAATTCTTTGACTCTTGTTCATTGTTTTCATTCGCGGTTATTCGCGCAATTCGCGGCTTGGAAAATGGGTGAGGGAACCAAATTGGGGGGCACCCCTTGGGCCCGTTTGGGATTTGGTACTTACCCCATTTACAAGAC
>JANOUN010000171.1:0-1771 GCA_031416875.1 Planctomycetota bacterium
CTTCAGCAATTCCCGTCCCGCGCACCACCAATGAACCGGAGAACACAAAAGGCAGGTCATCGCCACCTAGTCGAAGGGCTTGTGTAGGAGCGCCTATTTTACAAGCGATTTTGCGCACAGGCACTGACTCGCCCGTTAGCAATGACTCATCAGTCTGCAGGTCGTGGCTTTGAACGAGCACCGCATCGGCCGGCACACGGTCTCCCTCCGCAAGCATTATGAAATCACCACGCACCACCTCCCGGCCTGCGATGCGCTTGCGAACACCATCGCGAATGACCAGGGCGCGCGGGCTGGTAAGGTCGCGCAGCGCCTCCAGAACGCGCTCGGTGCGGGTTTCTTGCACCACGGTGATCACGACCGACATTGTTGCGAAAGCGAGCAGGATGAGTGCTTCCTTGAGGTCCCCAAGTGCCAGATAGACCGCGCCGCCGCCGAGCAATAGCGCCAGCATCGGTTCACGCACGACTTCAAAGATGATGCGAAGCGGCGTGCGACGATCCGGCCGGGGCAGTTCGTTATGCCCCTCGGTTTTCAGCCTGGCCTGAGCCTCGGCCTCGTCGAGGCCACGGTTCGAGGTGGACGATGAGGGATCGCTGGGCAAATCAACCTTCCAAGAGCAATAAGACGCAAGGACACAACCCCGGACAGGACGGGCTCAACCATCCGTAGACATAGTCGCCGGGCATAGAGATTTACGCAATACTTCAGCCGATGCCGAGTCGATCACGAAGGACTTGATGCTGCCCATTCCCGAAGCACCCATGACGATCAGATCGACATCGTTCTGTTCGGCGTTGTCCTTGATCGCATTAGCGGTTTCGCGTGAATTCACTTCGGCGATGGCGGCATCCTTCATCCCGAGAGCCGCCGCTGCTTCGTCTGCATTGTCAAGGCGTCCGTTCACATCGTCCTGCGATCAGACATTTGCAATCATTTTTCTACCGGCGATGCCGTGCGACAGAAGGGCGCCGAAACTCAATTTGTGCCGTCCAGCCGAAAATTTTGTTTGTTGATGGGAACCAAAGGCCGATCTCGGACTTGATGTAAGTCAATGCGTTTAGAGCGCGGCGAGGGCAGATATTAGATATGAATGGTCTTTGTCAGGGATTCGCTGCCTGCCAGGCGTTTTGCCGCGCACTGTCGATTGTGCTTGGCATCGCCATCATTCTGGCCAGTTCCTTTCCGGCGTCACCCATCCATGTTGAGCATTTTGCAGGCGGCGACGCACAGGTAATCGCCGTGAACGATCACGCTGTCCCGGCCGACAAGAAGGTCCAAGATCACAAGACTCACGCCTTCTGCAATCCCGGCGCGGGCTGTTTTGCCTTTATCGT
This sequence comes from Planctomycetota bacterium, assembly GCA_031416875.1. Classification (GTDB taxonomy): domain Bacteria; phylum Planctomycetota; class Planctomycetia; order Planctomycetales; family Planctomycetaceae; genus SXXK01. Next base: position 1,338 of record JANOUN010000171.1, read on the forward strand.
TCCTGCGGAAGGGGCCTCCGCCCTCACTCCATGCAGCGCTGTCATTGTCCGTGCCGACATTGCGAAGCTTGTGACAAGAATCGTCGCGCCTCCCCTGCCTCCGCCCAAAATCATCATCCTCGTTTGAATCAAACCGGCTTCCGAGCCGGCGTGATGGCGGCAATTGCGCCGTTCCATCCCGATGATGAGTGAAGGGAACTACCACTATGGGCGAAAGTTCCAGCAATCGCGCGTTAAACCCCAGCTTGAGGAGATGTACCATGCTCAAATCTAAATCGTTTGTCGCCTTGACGCTCGCCGCATCCACACAAGGCTATGCGCAGACCCAACCCGACCCGCATCATCCTGCGCAGGGCGATGGCACAACGGAAGCTGCTCCCGGAATCCAGGATCAACAGGGCATGTCGATGCCCATGATGATGAACATGATGTCC
>JANOUN010000172.1:0-2960 GCA_031416875.1 Planctomycetota bacterium
AGCGAGGCAGAAACGGCTGAATTCCTCGCTGGCGCTTCGGGTTGGTATGATCATGAGCCCCAAAAATCACTAAATCAACAGACCGCTAGTGCTCTGTCAGCAACGGATTGATGGGTGGCCGGGGTTGGAGGGCGCCAGCCCAAAAACCCGGGGCTTCCTTCGCTCCGCTCAGTCCAGCCCCGGCCACCCGATCCATCAGGGCACGACTGACCATGCCTACGGCTTGAACGGAACATCGCAGACAGTCGGGATCGCTTATTCCATTCGCAGCACAGATTGACCTTTCGGGAGATCAAAGCAAGCCAGCCAGCCGTCGTCAGTCTTGCAGAAGGTTCCTGCAGATAACTGGCGGCGGTCGGAAATGATGCGTAGTGGCGTATCGGCGTTCATAGTCCGCAGTCGGAGCGATGTTGCCCCTGCTCCTGGCAGCAGCAGCGTAAAATCCGGCGATGCGAAGGGAGCGACAAGGGAAATGTCGTTGCCAGTTCGGGTCATCTTCGTCAGTTCTTTAGCGGCCCAGTAGCGCGAAATCTGGCTGAGCTTCATCCAGTGCAGATTGTCAAATCGATGGTGCAGACGATCGACCACCGTCTGAAAGACCTTGAATCCGTGTTCCGTGCCGTTGTAATACATGCCCGGCCAGTGACAAACCATGATCGCCGGTTCCTGCCGTTCAATCACCTCGACCATGCGACCGGAACTCAGATCTGCCGTAATGAACTGATCGGGACTGCCGGGTTCTGTGCCGTCCCAGCCTCCGAACCAGTCGCCCGTGCAGCCGATGATCGACACCACGCATTCAGGATCGTTGCCATCCAGGCCCTTGGCATACTCAACGCGGGGCACCACGCTGCGATCGTCGGTGTACAGAAACTTGAAGTAATGTGGAATCTCCGAGCCAAACACATGCCGCACAGATTGGAGTGTCGCCTGAGCGAGTTCCGGGACGACTTTGCCCGCAAATCCGCCGGGTGTTGTGATGCCGTCGCAGGGCAATCCGGCGTTCTTCAGGATTTGCAGGGAGTACGTCAGGTAGTCAGCGAGTTGATCCACAGATTTACCATCGGTCCACTGCCAGTTTTCCATCCACGCCGGCCCGCGTTCGGGAAAGGGGCGACCTGTGCTGGTATCGATCACACGAGTGTGCGTCGCCATTTCCGGATGAATGTCCCAGTTGGGTAACATCAATTCACGAACAAGCTGGAGACTTTCTTCCAGTTGTCGATGACTCCATCCTGGCAGTTCACGGTCAACCCAGCCGACGCACGCCGGTTGCGGCACGATGCTGTATTTCCCTCGCACGCCGCGTTCAGAGCACCATTCGCCGAAGCGACGCACAAAGCTGTCAGGAATCTCACGTGGCCATGTCGTCCACGGCTTTTGATAATCAAGACGCTGCGGCCACGTCTCAGAAAACTGCGGCATCGCGAAGTAAGCCAGATTCACAAGGCAGGTTGAATCATCAACAATGAATGAGACCGGGACACGGTCTCGCGGATTGACGACTTTGATGCTGGCATCCTGTTCCGGCCGCTCGCCACTCACCTGAGCCGCTTCAGCTGCCAGCCAGGCCGTTGATCCCAATACGGTCGCCGCCTGTATGAATCTCCGTCGCGATACGTCATTCATGGGTTTGACTCCTGCTTGCCAGAACCAGAAAGGAATACTGAGTCGTCACGACTATGAAATTGGGGTGAGTCTGTAGGCCGGACCAAGCGAAGCGCAGTTCCGGCGATTGCCAGACACCGAGATCACTCGCTTCATGGCGGACTACGGAACGAGACCAGGCGAAGCGCAGTTCCGGCGATTGCCAGACACCTGCCGGAACTACTGCAAAATCAAGCATTGACGTCGCACTAAGGCTTTGAACGCATTTGGGCGCATCATGCGCAGATCAAGGAGTGGTCTGTTCGATCAGGGATTGCATGTGAGCGTGGTACTGACGATCGAGGAACTCGAAGCCGACGCCTGTGATCTCTGCAAGCGATGGTTCTTCAAGGACTCTGTGCGGATCGGGGCGATAAATATCTGCCAACAGTGTGATCAGGTCGTCTCGATACAGACCATCTTCATAGTGCATCAGAAAATGTGCGAACCCGGCCCCCTGAGTATACAACTGTGTGATCTGCGGATGATGCTGAAATTCCTTCTGCCCGAGGGCAGACAACTGCTGAGTCGGCAGGTAATAGTAAAACTTCGGATCGACGATGCGCTGTCGAGCGATATCGAATCGCACATAGTCCGGACGCCCCACGGAGACGTGTCCGTCTTCGATGTCGAACGATTCAAAGTAGCACGCAATCCCTTCGAGAATCCAAAAGTTTGATTTCTCGCCAAGCTTCCAGCGTGCCGCCGGACGTTGCCTGAGCTTCAGACCACGCGCCTTTGCCGCAGTATCTCGCGCTTCCCTTGTGGCCAGATCCAAAATCTGATGCGTCGCTTCGTGGTAAAGTGTGGAAAAACCGATCTTGTCCGGGTTATCAAAAAAGTACGACTTCTGATCGTCTTCCCAATAGAGCCCGTTGGTTTCCAGATTCGGTGGCACCTTGTCCTGAACGCGTTTCTGGTATTCATCACGCGTCGCATAATAGTGAACTTCCATCGGGTTCTGCTTTGCAGGAGATGAACGTGAACTCGCGGCTTCGAAGCGATCCTGCAGCGCCTGAGGCGTATCAAAGAACGCGGCGAAATTCTGTTGCAACCAGTGATTGAATACTTCCAGACGCTGTGACAATTCGACGCCGACTTCGAGACTGACATTCGTCTTCACCAGAAAGTTTTCGCTGCGGATTTCCCACGCATTGCGAAAATCCCGACGCAGCTCACGTTCTTTTTCGACACTGACCCAGTTGCTCTTCCAGGGACGCAGTCCCTCGTCATAACGAGCCACGTTAGCGACCGGAATCCAGCCGTACTTCGCATGATCAACCTGCGGTCGGCTGCCGCTGCGCATGCGTTTT
>JANOUN010000173.1:0-8389 GCA_031416875.1 Planctomycetota bacterium
TGGACGTGACTCCTCAGGAGGTCGAATTGTAGTCGGGGGCGCAGCTTCATGGAACAATCACGTTTGAGTTTGTTCCAAATCTTGAAGAGACCGACAGTCAGCCGTCAATGACCCTGTCTGAACTCAAAGACAGAGTCATGGGAAAACCTGAAGTCCCTGCAGTGGTTCCGCCTGAGCCTGAGCCAGTTGTCAGTCAGGGCTCTGGTGGGGTTAAAGTGATGGTGAACGAGTTGCGCAATCGGGCTTTTGGTCAGACTGAGTTGACGTTGTATCCGTGAGAATCGTTAGAAGTTGGGCAGGTATCAATAGTCACGCGAAATGTGGTTGTTTTTCCATTTAACCCGATGCCGCAGGCGGGCTGCTTCAAGGAAGTCCTCGCCTGCGGCATCGGGTTAAACACAATACCGTTCAATAATTGAAAGTCGTAGGCACACTCCGAGAGTGTGCCTGCTACTTTTTGAACGGTATTTGGGGTTAAACAATTGACGAATGGGCACGCGAGGTCGATGGGTTTCTCGTGTCCCGGTAAAGCGGGCCATTGGAAATTAAAGCACGTTCAGACAAAAAAGGTTTGCCTTCGCGGATTGTCAGCCGCTTGTCACACCGTACCACCTCCAAAACTCCGGTTTCTATTCTGAACTCGGTTTAAGCTGTGACAGCGAGAGCGCTGTCACGTGGAGCAATGTGAATTTCGAGATGCGAATATTAGTAGCATGTAATGGAGGAGACCTTGGCGCAAGAATTGAAGCGGATTTACGCAGCCACGGGGAATTTGATGTTGCGCGGGTGAAGCGTGAAGAGATCCTAAAGTTTCTGGCAGGCGATCAGCCGTCGGTCATTGTGCTCACTGTTGGTGTGGACCAGCCGCGTGATCTGCAATTGATTCGAGAATTGGTGCTGTTAGCGCCGTCCGCCAGCTTTGCTGTGGTCGGTCCTGCGACCGATCCGAAATTCATCCTGCAGGTGCTCAAAGAAGGGGTCGGACGCTACATTGATGAAACTGAGGTCCAGCCGGAACTGGTGGAATTTATCAAGGAGATCGACCGCACCGCTCATAATGCACGCAGGGTATCGGGGCGACTTGTGGCGGTCTTCGGGCTGAGCGGGGGAGCAGGGGCGACGACGATTGCCTTGAATTGTGCCATCGAGTCTGCCCGTCTGCACAACGGGGCCGCCTTAATTGATCTGGATCTTCGCAAGGGCGATCTGGCCCCGATGCTGAACGTCACACCCGACCATACGATTGCAGATTTCTGTAAGAATCTGTCGCGAATGGATGATGTGATGTTTCGGCAATGTTTTGTGCCGCACAGCAGCGGCCTGCAGTTATTGACGGCTCCGATTGCGGATCGGGAGATTAGTCACGTCACTCCGGAACGGATCCTCCGTCTGTTGATGTTGGCGCGACAGAGATTCCCGGAGATCTGGGTCGACGTGGGGGATTATTACCAGCCGGAATCGACAGCGGTACTGAAAGTTGCCGACCAGATCCTGTGCGTGTTGCGTCAGGACTTCACCTCGTTACAGCACGCGGCAAGGTTCACGGGATTCCTCGGTCACCATGGAATTCCGTCAAACCGAGTTGCGTTTGTGATAGGAAAGTACGGACAATCTAAAGCCCTTGGGTTGAAAGATGTGGAGTCGGCGATTGGTTCGAAAGTGCTGACGACGATCCCTGAAGATGCCGCCAGTGCCAACGAGGCAACAAACTCGGGAAAACCGGTTCTGCTGGGACGTCCTCGTTCAGCTCTGTCAAAGGCTATCAAATTGGTCGCTGAAAAGCTCACTCAAGCCACACGTCCGATCTGATGATTCGCATGCAAGGTGACCACGAATGGCATTATGGAAATCCAGGAAGACCGAACCAAATCCACCGCCGACGAAAACACTGCAGTCAATGGCTCTCCCGGTCGGGGAGCCTGAAGGCCAATTGATTCCGCCCACGCTGGCTGACGAAGCCGCTCGCGGCGCAGATGATGCAACTGCTGCTGAAACGACAGCGGACGCCCATGAGGAAGATTCTCAGGCAGACGCAAACGAGGATCCGCGCGCTGAACTGTTTCAGCGAATCCGCTCGGAACTTCATCGGCAGGTTCTGAGTAAGATTGACCTGTCTGCGATCGGGACCATGGGCGAACAGGAGCTGCGCGTTGAGTTGCGCATTGCGGCTGAGAGGTTACTCGCTCGTCGAAAGGATTTGCTCAACAACCAGGAACGTGATCAGATCATTGGCGAAGTGCTGGACGAAGCATTTGGTCTGGGGCCACTGGAAGCTCTGTTCAAGGACGAGACGATTTCCGACATCCTGATCAACGGACCAAAGACAATTTATGTGGAACGCGATGGTCGGCTCACATTGAGTAAGGTGAAATTCATTGACGACGATCACCTGCTGCGTATCATTCAGCGCATCGTAAGTAGTGTTGGCCGGCGGGTGGATGAGACCAGTCCGATGGTGGATGCCCGATTGGCGGATGGCAGTCGTCTGAATGCCGTGATTCCACCACTGGCCGTGGACGGGCCATTGGTTTCGATTCGTCGATTCGGCTCCAAACCGCTGGGCATCAACGATCTGCTGCGTGTTGACGCCTTGCGCCCGGAAATGGTGAAGTTCCTCGCAGCCTGCGTCGAAGCCCGGGCCAACATTCTGATTTCAGGCGGCACGGGCAGCGGCAAAACCACATTGCTGAATGCTTTGTCGAGTTTTATTCCGGCCGATGAGCGTCTGGCGACAATTGAAGACGCGGCAGAGTTGCAATTGCAGCAGCCGCATGTGGCTCGCATGGAGACCCGCCCGGCCAATGTCGAAGGAACCGGCGAGGTCACCACGCGCGATCTGGTGAAGAACGCCCTGCGAATGCGGCCTGACAGAATTGTCGTGGGAGAATGCCGTGGGCCCGTAGCGCTGGATATGCTGCAGGCCATGAATACCGGCCACGATGGAAGTCTCACAACGATTCATGCGAACACACCGCGAGACGCCATTGCACGTCTGGAAATGATGGTGGGCATGACCGGATTTGATCTGCCGATGTGGACGATTCGGCGTCAGATTGCCTCGGCGATCAATATCGTCGTGCAGACGGCACGATTGATCGGTGGTCCTCGCAAAGTGATTCGAATTTCTGAGATCACAGGGATGGAGGGAGATGTCTTGTCCATGCACGACATTTTTGTCTTCAAGCAAACAGGCCTGGATGAACAGCGTCGCGCCAAGGGATACTTCGCGGCCACAGGCATCCGCCCGCTGCTGCTGGAACGATTTGAAGCGTCGGGCCTAACTATTTCCGCAGAATTGTTCGCCGAACGGATTCTCCGCTAGGTTTGAGTTTGATTGCCGAGTAGGATTAGGGGTGATGTTGCAACGCTCCCGGGTTGTTTGTGGGTTTTGTGAATTGAATATCACCATTTTTTCGGAGCGCTGGAGGTATCGTACAGGGTGTCGTTAAGCAAATTTTCGAGGTGTCCATTCCGGAAAGGTCTTCTGTTTCCTGGTAACTTGCCATGGTGAATGTTTAACCCGAGCCAACGGCGAGGATTCCTCCAACGCGGGGCCTCGCCGTTGGCTCGGGTTAAACGAAAAAGGCCACGGAATTCATTCCGAACAGGTGCCAGGACCGTTAAAAAAATAAGCGTCCGATTTGACGATCAGCCCCGAGGCGCTAGCCCAATGGCACTCGATTTCTTCTATCAGCCGGTAGGCGCTAGCGTCCGGTTTACTCAAAATTACGTGGAAAACCGGGTGCTGGCGGGGTGTTGATTTAATCGTTGTTGCGGGTGACTTTTCATTACTAACCCGAAGCGCCAGCGAGGAATTCATCCGTTTCTGCCTCGCTGGCGCTTCAGGTTGGTATTAAATCAACAGCCCGCCAGCGTGGCGTGCGATGCGGCGGTCATTCCTTACGTATTCCAAAAAGAACATGAAGTAACGATGTCTGACAAGTGCATCCCTTTGAAAGCGAGCAGCCAACTGGCATGATGACGATTGAAGTTCTCATTCTGCTCTGTACTTTCGTCACAGGTTTCCTGCTGATTTTTGGGGTGAATCTCGTCGTTACCGACATTCACAGATCGGATCAGCACGAGCGTCGCATCGAAATGCTGAACGAGGTCCGCGCCCACCAGCGCGATCGCGTCCGCGAATCGATTTCGCATAACTCCGGACTGGCCGAGCTGGCAGCGGACGCGCAGAGGGAGAGAGCTGCAGAACGTCCCACAATCAATGAGCAGTTGCAAGCGATGCTTTGGCAGGCCGGAATGCGAATTCCGCCCGAAAAACTGCTCATCTTTGCCGGGTTGAGCGGGTTTGCTGTCGGTGCCGTCGTGGCAGTTATCACGCTCAGTCCTGTGACGACTCTCATCGCAGCTGCGATTGTTATAGCAATTCCATTCCTGGTGATACAATTCAAGCGAAAGCAGCGACTGGAATTATTGCTGTCGCAGTTGCCGGACGGCTTTGAGCTGATGTCCCGCGTACTGCGGGCGGGTCAATCCGTTTCGCAGAGTATGCACTCCGTTTCTGAGGAATGTTCAGCTCCTATCTCAGAGGAATTCGGCTACTGCTACGAACAGCAAAACCTTGGCCTGACCCCGGAATTCGCCCTGCGAGATCTTTCGAAGCGGACAGGGTTGCTGGAAATCAAGGTGTTTGTGCTCGCCATGATTATTAACCGTCAGACAGGCGGCAATCTGACGGAACTTCTGGACAAACTTTCCACGATCGTTCGCGACCGTTATCGGATGCGAGGCAAGGTGAGTGCCTTGACGGCCGAAGGACGCATGCAGGGCGTGATCCTGATGCTGCTGCCATTCGGCGTTTACGGAATCCTGTTGGTTGTAAATAATGCCTATGCCCTGAAGCTGTTTGAGCACCCTGCCATGATTGTGGGCACATTGTGCTGGATGGGTGTTGGAGGACTGTGGATCCGGAAGATTGTCAACTTTGATTTTTGATCTGTGCCCCGTCTGCTCCAAAATTGCAGCACAAATCCTGAAAGGGATTGAACATGCCAAGCCTTGCTGATCCGACTGTGATTCTTTTACTCTTCCTGGTCGTCGGCAGCCTGATTGGATTTCTGGCGATGATATTCCAGGGCTCGGGAGAGTCTGTTGAGTCGCGACTGAGTCATCTCAATAATCGACCGTCGCAGATGCAGGACGACGATTTGTTTTTCGAGGAAATGGAGCCAAAAAGTTTAGGCTCTCTGATCTTTCCTTTTCTGGATACACAAGTCCGACACAAGATGGCCGAAAGGCTGATCCAGGCAGGCATCTATCGCCGCGACTCCTCGGTATCATACATCGCAATTAAGTCGATGCTGATTCTCGTGCCGGCAGGGCTGGCCCTCTTGGTCTATTCATCGGGTTTGGCTTCTCTCGAAATCACGGTGATGGTAGCCTTAGCGACGGGAATCGCGGGGACAATTGGCCCTGGATTTTATCTGGATCACCAGCGAAGCAAGCGACAAGCGGATCTTCGCAGATCGCTGCCGGATGCCCTGGACATCGTCATCATCTGTGTGGAAGGGGGCCTGAGCGTCCCGGCATCCTTCGCCAGGGTCGCCACCGAATTGGCCAGCGCTCATCCGTTGCTGTCGATCGAATTGACCATCGTGCAGCGTGAAATCCAGATGGGGCATTCGACCGGAGAGGCCATCAAAAACTTCGCCAAACGATTCGACATGGAAGAACTGCGCTCTCTGGCCTCCGTCATTCTGCAGGCGGAAAAATTTGGATCCAGTGTTGTTCGCGCCCTGCGAACTCATGCAGACGGACTAAGAGAGAGACGCATGATGAAGGCGGAGGAACGGGCCGCCCAGGCCGCCGTCAAGATCTTGTTCCCGACAGTCTTCTGTATTTTCCCCAGCCTGTTTATTGTGATTCTTGGGCCAGCAGTGTTTGATATCCTGGAAATGTTCAAGAAGATGGGAATGAAGTAACCGCGAACTCTACGAAGCGAGGCCGAAGGGATGTACCTAAAAACGAGCACGCCGCGCCCGCAAATGTGTTCTTGAGTAGCCCCAGAGCCAGCTGTTTCGTCAGCAACTCCCTTGCGAGTGTGGTTATCTCAAGTCCTTAGCGTAAACAGAACAGTCGTGGGATTCCACCATAAAGGTTTCACTATTGGCCGCCTGAGATATCATTGGAGCAGCTTGGGGTGAATAGATGACGGCACAGCCTCCTGACCTGCGTCGAGCGTGGTCTCAATGGTTCGGGGTCCTTGAGAAACTCGGGGAACGGCGATTGGTGCGGAAGCAGCTGACGCCGATGGACTATCGTATGCTGCGCGATGACTTACTTTCGGCCTGCCGAAGTTACGAAACCCATCCCGATCCGCAGATTGCCAATGCCGCGCGGGAGATGGCGCTATTTGTTGACCCGTGGATCAACCTGGACATCCTGTGCGGTACCGAAGACAAGCTCATCCGGGACCTTGTCCGTGAAGGCGACGCAAAGTTTGGCCATCGTCGTCGGCTGCCGCAACCGAATTTCAACGGCATCCTGAAGTTGCTGAAGGTCCTGATCGTAATCGGATTGATGTTCGCCGCAATCTTGTATTGGCAAAAGCCCGATGTGTTGACCGCGTTCTTCGATTGGAGCAGGGAAAACTGGAGATCCGTGCTTCGATTCAGCGAGACGAGTCGGAAGACTTTTTACGGTCTTGTCGTCCTTTTTGGGGTCGCCGTCGCGTACATGCTCAATTCAGCGCGCCGCTTCTGAACACTTCCGCGCAATCGCCGACTCCCGCCATTCGAACCCATGGGGATTTTCGTCCGTCGCGCCCATGTTGCCGCACATCCAGCGTTATCCCCCGGGCGCAACGACCGGCGTCACTTGCGGTGTTTGGCTACTCTGCGAGCCTGCGCTCCCGCTCGTTAATCCCAGTTGCTTCAAGTGGATCGCTTCTGCGTCGATCCCGTCCAGTCCCCGAGTTGGTGGAATCCGGATGATCACGCGTTCCTCTGGAACATGGACATCCATCATCGCAAGGGCGTTCAGGACGTGGTCTCGGCGGAGTTCATCCAGTCGCGGCAGCTCTGGTGATGGCTGGATGATGAGAGTGTGAGGGGTTTGCTGCAGCATGTCGGCAAATTTGGAAAGCTGACGAGTTCCTCTGGATGTGAGTTCTGGCTGTCCCGGCACGAAATCGAAATGGTACAGAACCATCCGGGCTGCTTCACCATTCGCGATCTGAATCGCCCAGAAGTTATTGACATTTTCCCCCGCAGCCGGGGGCACCACTGGCGGAAGCTTAACAAAGTGTGGCATCCGCCCGCGCCGCCGACGGAACCAGTTTCGAGAGTAGACGGGTTGATGGTATGCAGCGGAAGATCGTCCCTGATACTGCGGCTGACGGCCGTACGGTGTCTCCGGAGGAATGACGACAGGCTCAGCGCCTTCCGCCGGAAGAGATGGATCCTTGGGAAGAGATACATCTGACGGCGAAGAATTGTCTGGCGGCGAAGAATTGTCTGACGGCGAAGAATTGTCTGGCAGCGGAGAATTGTCTGGCGGCAATGGATCCAGCGGCAGATCCTCGGCGGGTGGAGATTGCGACAGGTTCTCCTGGCCCGCGGAAAAGCATGCCTGGCTGCTCAGCATGGCCATTGCAAATATGGATGCCACGATCCACCTCGACAATCCTGAATTGATCTTCACAATGACACCTTTCATCCATTCAGACCACGATCACGAAACACAAAATGCGGCATTCACACTCAGCCCCCCGTCCGATCATCAGTTTGGGGACAGAGTCGCATGGCCCGACGATTTCTTCACCTTCCGGATGCGACTGACGCCAACCGGGTCATCCCAGGCGGCTGTCGATCGATAAGGTCGCGGTTCCCGGGATTCGATGCGTCCCTGCATATAGAATTCATGGTCGTTAGGTTCCTGGATGCAATCTCCAGCAACAGCAGGCACCTGTTCTGGTTTCATGGAATCGACAAGATATGGAGTGACCAGCACGATCAATTCCTTTTCGGTCTTCTGATGCGAGTTGCTGCGGAACATCGCACCAAGGTAGGGGAGATCGCCCAGAAAGGGGATTCGCCGAGTGGTGCCGTCCATTTGCGTCTGCAGAATCCCGGCAATGGCCAGGGTCTGTCCCTCGGCAAGTTCTACGACGGTGGAAGCGTTTCTGGTCTGCACCCCTGGAACCACGGTGCCGTTGAAAACAACCCCGGTGGAAAAGTCGATGGAGCTGACTTCAGGGGCCACGGAGAGGCGAATGGTTTCATCGTCCAGAATGTAGGGTTTGAAGTTCACACTGACACCAAACTGCTTATACTGGATCGTGACCAGAGACTGGCCTCCGCCGGGTTGAGGGACAGGGACGGGAAACTGGCCTCCGGCGAGGAAAGTCGCTTCTTCGCCATGTAATGCCACC
>JANOUN010000174.1:0-4852 GCA_031416875.1 Planctomycetota bacterium
CAGTCGGGCACAGTAAGTTTTCAAGTTAAAGTACGGTCATCTGCGGGTTGCTGTTGGAACGAACAGTCAGCATCTCAAGGAAGGGGTAGCGATGAGATATTACTTTCTGGCCCTTGGCGCCCTGGTAGTGGTGTGTATGGGGTGCGCCGGCTACGGTGGTTCAGGCGGACTGGGGACCGTAAACGGCCCAGGCGGCCACGGACTCCTCAAGCCGAACGAATACGTCGCGCCTCCTGCTGCCATGATGCAGCATCCGGGCCCGATGGTCGATGGCCCAGGACCTGGTGTCCTGGGAATGCTGGCTCAGCCCGGTGGGCCCGGCATGATGGGCTCAGGCATGATGGGCCCAAGTGCTCCGCCCATGTCGACTCAGATCAAGTTCATTGGTCAGGACGGCATGTCGGTCGGCTGGATGTCGGGATCGGCACTGGCTCGCAACCAGCGTTTCGTGCCCGGTCGAGCTGACTTTCCCCAGTCTGCCATTTACCAGTTGGTGTTCTCGAACATCCCTGGCGACGGCTGGGAAGGCCAGAGCCTGTATCCCTCTCTCGAAGTGCGAGCGGCTCATCCCAACACGTTTGCTTACCTCCAGCACAATACTGTGCCGGTGGAAGTAACGGATGAAGACCTTGAACACATTCGCAGCAACAACATGGTGACGAAGGTTATCTACCTGCCAGATCCGGAGTTCCAGGCTCGGGCCATTGCCGGTGTCGAGACGCTGGTCTCAACGACTCTGGATGTCGGTGTTGATCCCATCGAACAGGCCGAACGCATGGGCACGATCATGGTAGTTCTGCGAGTCGGTAACAAAGAGTTCAACATGGATGGCGGCGTCGTGGCTGCGGCAGACGGCTCTGTTCAGACGGTCGGCTACCAGATCGCCGACGGAGACGCAGGGCAGTACCTGCCGCCTTCACCGATCACGATCATTCCAAACGAAATGCCGGGAGTTCCCGGTGCGATGATTGCTGCGGGTGGTGGTTATCCGGGACAGTCGGTACCAGTCTCCGGCATGGGACCAACACCTGTCTATGGAATGCCCATCACAGCGACACCGATCGGTTTGCCAGGTCCTCCACATCTGCCACTCGGCGGACCAGCGGGGTTGAAGTCTCACACAATTCGTAACCTGAGCCAAAACCATATGCCTGAACCCGTGGATCACATGCTGATCGATGTGAAGCACAATCCAGGCTACAGCGTTCCGGAACCGGTTCGCCACATTCAGTACACAGAAAGTCATCCGGTGCACGCACCGGGTGAAGTTTCAACGCCGCAGTCACAGGCAGCCGGTGTGTACGGATTCTAAGTTGTCAGTGGTCAGTGATCTTTGACCGCGGGGGCGATTCGAAGCATCAACTTCGATCGCCCTTGCTTCGTATGCGATGCTGAATACCTTTCAACGTCGGAAATTGCTATGAGCACCATCTTCAATTTCTCACCGAAACTACAAGCGACACTGCAGCTTGCAGTGCTCACCGTCGCGGCCGGTCTGAGTTCAACAGCGCTGGGCCAGCAGGACGATTCATTTCAGCCGCTCAACGAAAAGATGATGCCGGGCTTTGCCGCTGACGCGCTGGCCAGGGTTCGTCAGTATGATCCATCGTGGCTGCAGCCAGTCCGCGTCGAATTGCCAACGGCCGGGACGGTGTCTGTGTATTCCGCGACCCCGATACCGAACGGAATTTTCGTGACCCCGGCGCAGTTTTCCGTCAACGCCGGACACATTTATCGACTCCGAATTGCCGACATGCCGGAATTTCCGAATGTCGAAGTTTATCCATCAATCGAGATTCTGGACCGCATGCATCCCCCGATTGGACGCGCGGCAGACTATCCGATTCCAGTCGTCCTGACTGAGGCGGACATCCGAGAAGCGATTGACGGCCGCATGGTGACGCGCGTGGTTTATCTGGAACAGCCTCAGTTGGCGACGATGTTGGATCCGCTGCGTCGCGAAATCCCGCAGTCCGTAGATCCTGCCGACAACGCTCTGCAGGAAGCGGATCGACTGGGACGTCCGATGATCATTGTTCGCATCGGGGGTCGCACGCCGTCCGGAGACTACATGCCGTATATGTACTATGGCTCCGGCGGTGGTTTTGATGCCGGGGAATCAGTTTCCATCGACACAGGCGTGGTAAGACTTTCCGACAAACGCGGACCGAAAACGTCCGTCGCCAGCCGCTGACAGACAGTTTGAGCCGCAACGCGGCATGATGTGAAAGCCTGGGGCATCGCCCCAGGAATTGCATAAAGAGATAGCCGGGAGCCCTGAAGGGGCGTGATGGGAATGGCAGGAAGTCAACGTGACAAGCAGGAACGCTCGAATGCTTTCAGCGACATCAAGAACTGTAGGACTGCTGATTCCCGGCCTTGCCGGACTGGCACTCATGTTGAATACGGGCTGCGGCATTCTTCCGCTTGCACACCGAGAACCCGATCACGTTTTTTCCTCCTCGCTGCCGCAGAAGCCGGAAACGCCGACACGTCATGCATCCGCTCCGGTTGAGGCACACTATCCGGACACGTTGACTTCCCACACCACACCGGATCCTGCAGACGGTGTCGTGCGGATGAATGTGAAGCCGGCCCTGATCGACGGCAACATTGAAAAAGCTTCGGTATTTCCCATCGACATCACTGAGGCCGATCAGACAGTCGCCCGTAATCAGTCCTTCAGTCAGATTCAGCTTGTCAGCTTTCAGACCGAGGAAGAAAGTCCCGTTGAGCAGCAGGAAGGAGCGACTTTTACTCCCGCTGAACCGCGACGCATAGCTGATCCCTGCGAAGTACTCTCCAATCGTATGGAAACGATTGCTGCATCGCCGTTCGCAGATATCTATCCGGACGAATACATCTTCGACGGTGGCGACCGAAATGCTCCGGCAGGTTATGTCGCCGGCCAACGCAGCGGATTTGACTCTGAAGACACCGTCGCCAAGTACACGGACCACACAGGTGACCCGCGCACGTCACCGTCCAATCGAGTCGCTGTGTATGCACCTCGTTTCGGATCAGTCCGAACCGTCACGGGTCTTCAGGCCGACACAAAGATTGACAAAGCTGCCGGCGCACGAGACAGCCAGGGCATCGGCAACATCAAGACGGGCAATGCGGCTCAGGAAAATGTTCACGACACGATTCTGTCGGGTCTGGAATCACGCGATCGGGTTGACGGCATGGAAAGCGCCACTCCTGCCATGCAGGCGCGACGCACTGATTCCGTCGAACAGAATCGCAAAGTGGATGAAGGCCACGAAGGGCGCCATTATTCAAGCCACGGTTCGATGGAACGTCACGAAGGCTTTGTGCTGCAACAGCAAATTCAGAACGCGGCGGCCTGGACACGAGATCAGTACCCGGTGCTGACCGCCTCCACGACCAATGCGAATCAGATCAGAGCCACGTTCAAGGTGCAGCAGACAGTCGGGCTGGAAGACGAACGAAAGACCAAAGGCAATATCCATGTCGTGAAACTTGCCGATCATGAAATGGCTCAGTCCGGCGACACCATCACGTTCACGATCCGCTTTGAGAACACCGGTGACTTCGACGTCTACGATGTCAGCATCGTCGATAATCTCACCCCGCGTCTGGAATACCTGTCAGGCACGGCCTCGATTGACGGCCAGCATCCTGGTGAAGTCCTCGTCGAGGACAACGGTGAAGGCAGCTCTATCCTGACCTTTAACCTCGACCAGCCCCTCAAAGGCCACGACCGCGGCGAGATCACCTTCGAAGCCCGCGTCCGGTAGATCGCTCTACCGCGCGCGGTTGAGGATGGCACATTCGTTTAACCGCGTGGGCAACGCCCCGCGCGTGGCAATCCAGCCAACGCGACGCTGCTCGCGCGGCCCGCTGGGCACGCGGTTGAACGATCCAATGCTAGCGGGGTGTTGACTTAAGGTGGGATAAGCTTCCAGCTTGTCAGGTTTCTCAAAAAGCACTGCGTTTTCATACAGCGAAGGCAAGCTGGAAGCTTACCCCACGTAGAAGTCAGACTAAATCAATAACCCGCCAACCGCCTGCGGTAAATCGCTGGCGGGATTGCCAATCAGTCAGACCATGCATGCACTGCGAGCACAGGACAGCGTGCATGTTCGACGACTTGTTCCGTGGTCGAGCCTCGCAAAGCATCAAAGAATCCGTGCCGACCGGACGTGGTCATGACAATCAGATCAACGGCCTCCTGCTCGGCGACTTCGCGAATGGCCGTCACGGCAGAACCGACACGGTTCACCCATTTCCATTGGGCTTTGTCCTCGTCAGGGAGGCTGATCGCAGGCTGGTCCGCTGCATCTCCGACGTGCAGCAAACGAACTTCGCACGGTCCCGGCGAAAGCGCGCGAATGAGATCTGCCGTCACTTCGACCGCGGGTGACGGATCCGGATCACGATCGACCGGAATCAGAATTCGTTTCAGGCGACATTCACCTGATTGCTCATCCACGAATCCAGAGTGACCAAACGGAATGAAGAGTGTCGCTCCATCGGTTTCATTGTTAATTCTGGTGGCGATTGTTTTCTGCAGCCATCGATCAAGTCCGTGCCGTTGATGAGTCGCCAGCACCAGCAGGTCAGCTGGATGCTGATTCAGATAGTGCAGAATTCCATCCGCCGGACTGTCATCAATGACAGACGATTTTGTAATCTGAACTCCCAAATCAGCAACGTCGGACCGTGAGGCGTGCGGCGGCAACAGCTGCCAGCGGCTGAGGGTTTCACGAACAGAGGGATATTTGTCCCAGTCCGGAGGTTTCTTTTCCGGATCCACATGCAGAATTGCCAGAGACCCATTGGTCGCACAACACAGCCTCAAAGCATGCGTGAATGCAACTTCACTGCC
>JANOUN010000175.1:0-2660 GCA_031416875.1 Planctomycetota bacterium
AATTCGCAGGTAGTCATAAACCTCTGTCACCGTACCGACAGTTGAACGTGGCGTGGATCCGACTGTTTTCTGTTCGATCGCAATCGCCGGGCTCAGTCCCTGGATACTCTCGACTCGCGGCTTTGGCATCTGTCCCAAAAACTGTCTTGCGTAGGAGGACAGGCTTTCGACATATCGCCGCTGGCCTTCGGCGTAGAGCGTGTCCATAGCGAGCGACGTCTTGCCACTTCCGCTCGGCCCGCAGAAGACGCTCATTTGCTCGCGCGGTATTTCAAGATCAATGCCCTGCAGATTGTGCTGCGCTGCACCGACGATGCGGATACTGCTTGTTGCACTGAATGTAGGGTGGGACAAGCTGCTGCTAAGCCGCGCTGGCCCACCATCGCCAACCCGCACACTCGGTGGGCCGGCGCTCGCAAGGCTCGCTTGTCCCACCCTACTGCCCTTCGCCTTCGCTCCGCCCTTGCGTTTAAAGCCCGGCAACACGGTCCGCAGGGCGATGCCCGTATAGGATTCATCACACGCCGCGACTTCTTCCGGAGTCCCTTCCATGACAATCCGGCCACCGCCTGCGCCGCCTTCGGGGCCGATATCAATGATCCAGTCGGACGACTTGATCACGTCGAGATTGTGTTCAATCACGATGACCGTGTTGCCCGCCTCGACGAATCCCTGCAGGACCTCGATGAGCTTTTTCACGTCGGCAAAATGCAGGCCGGTTGTCGGCTCATCGAGCAGATACAGCGTTCGGCCGGTCGATCGCTTGCCCAGCTCGCGGGCCAGCTTCACGCGCTGAGCTTCCCCGCCGGACAATGTCGGCGACGCCTGACCCAGCTGCATGTAATCCAGACCCACGTCGCACAGGGTTTGGAGCATGCGGTGGATTTTCGGAAAGCTCTCGAATAACTTCAGCGCTTCACCGATATCCAGGTCCAGGACGTCCGCAATGCTGTGGTCGCGGAACTTGACCTCCAGCGTTTCATGATTGAACCGTCGTCCTTCACAGACGTTGCAGGGAATCCAGATGTCCGCCAGAAAATCCATATTCAGCTTCGTCGCGCCGTGTCCTTCGCAGGCTTCGCAGCGACCGTCGGCGACGTTGAAGCTAAAGCGGCCTTCTTTGTAGCCTCGCATCTTTGACTGCGGCAACTGCGTGAACAGCTTCCGGATTTCGTCGAAGACTTTGACGTACGTTGCAGGATTCGAACGCGGTGTGCGTCCGATCGGCGACTGATCGATATCAATACCTTTGTCAATGAGGTCCAGACCGTCGATGCGTTTGTGCCTGCCAGGATCGCCGACGCCTTTGTTGACGTCGCGATTCACGACCTGCCACAGGATATCATTCACGACGGAACTCTTGCCTGAACCGCTCACGCCCGTCACGCTGATCAAACGCCCAAGCGGAAAATGAACCGTCACGTCCCTGAGATTGTTGTGCGTTGCCTTATGCACAACGATGGAGCCGCGATCCGGGTTGCGTCGCACTTTGGGAATCTCGATCTTCTGCCGCCCCGACAGAAACGCTCCGGTCACACTCCGTTCGCACTTCAGCACATCCTCGACAGTTCCTTCGACAACGACCTCGCCGCCGAGCACGCCTGGCCCCGGCCCGAAATCGACGACATGGTCTGCGGCGCGCATGGTTTCTTCGTCGTGCTCAACCACAATCACCGTGTTGCCCTGATCGCGAAGTCGCTGCAGACTTTCCAGGAGCATCGTGTTGTCGCGCGGATGCAGGCCGATTGACGGTTCGTCCAGAATGTAGACGACTCCCACCAGCCCGCACCCGATTTGTCCTGCCAGGCGAATCCGCTGTGATTCACCCCCGGAGAGCGTCGGTGCGGAGCGATCAAGGGACAGATAATTCAATCCGCACTGCAGCAGGAATCCCAGCCGACCTCGGATTTCTTTCAACGCTTCTTCCGCGATCAACTGCTGAGTGGCGTCAAGCTTCAGCGAATCAAAGAACTCGGACGCTTCTTCGATCGACAGCGCGCAAAGCTGTGGCAGGCTGAGTTCCGGCGGCAGTCCTCGCGCGGCAAAACGCTTGCTCGTCGTACGGAGCCGCACATTGCGAGCCTGGCGATTCAGCCGTTCGCCGTGGCACGTCGGACATGCGGCGACTTCCATGTACTTTTCCAGCTGCCGACGTCGCATCGGATTCTTAGCTGTGCGATAACTTTCCAGCAGGCGATTCGCCCAGCCTTCCCATTTGCCTCCGTGCTTCCATGCGCCGCCACGAGTTCTCCAGGTAAAAGTAATATGTCGCTCGCCGGTCCCGTACAGCCATAATTGCTTCGCGGTTTCAGGGATGTCTTTCCACTTCGTCTTGAGCAGCGAGTCCGCTGGCAGTCCGCAGTCCTGTTCGATCGCATTGGCAGCCCCGGCAAGCAGATGCCGCGGCCAGCGACCGATTTTGGTCCATGCGGGCAACAGCAGCGTGGCACCCTTCTGGATCGATTTGTTCTCATCCGCGATCAGATGATGCATCGGAAACCCGTGCCGCATACCGAGACCGTTGCAGTCCATACACATCCCGAGCGGGCTGTTGAAGCTGTACAGCTGCGGACTCGGCGGATCGTAGCTCATTCCGCTTTCCGCACAGGCATAGTGCGCGCTGTAAAGGCGATCAGAAGCAGGCAACTGGCGAGCGGTGG
>JANOUN010000176.1:0-1574 GCA_031416875.1 Planctomycetota bacterium
GCCGATGACGGTCTCCCCGCCGTTCAGCTCATCGTCGGTGAGCACGATCTGCAAGTCTTGCAAGGCACGGTGAAGTGATGCGCGGGCAAAGCATTCGATCTGTTGCAGAGAATCCCCAGTTCATCGTGCTTCAGAGGACAGCATGCCTGGGCAAATGATCTTACAGATATGGGATGTGCAGCATGGCGCATGCGCCATGCTCACACACCAGGCAGACAACGGTGAGCAAGGTCGACTCGCAATGATCGATTCCGGCGACAACGGGCTGACGGGATGGAAGCCAAGCACCTATATCAAAAATCACCTGCGGCGAAGTATGTTGGACTACTTGTTCATCACAAATGCAGACCTCGACCATATGAGCGATCTGAACAATCTGTGGGCCGAGGGCATCACAGTCTCCTCGTTTCAGAGAAATCGCAGCGTGTCACCAGAGGTCTTGAGGACCATCAAAGAAACGAGTGGCGAGCTGAACGACGACATCGAGCGGTACTTGGCCCTTCACACTGACTACGTCCACCCCGTCGATGCCCCTTTCGATCAGCACATGGGCGGCATCACGGTAACCGCCTTCTCCAACCCCTACCCTCGCTTTGATGACACGAATAACCTGAGCCTGGCCGTGTTCTTCAAATTCGGGCCGTTCAAGATCCTGTTCCCTGGCGACCTGGAAGAAGATGGATGGCTCGCGATGCTGGAACAACCAGCGTTTCGCGCCGAGTTGGTCGGTACGACCGTGCTGGTCGCATCCCATCACGGCCGAACGAACGGCTATTGCCAACGGATATTTGACTACTTCGAACCGCAAGTGGTTGTGATATCGGACAAGTCAATTGTTCACTCAACCCAAAAACCACATTACCAGTACGCTGCTTCGAATCAGGGCGTGCTAGTGTCCAACACCAACCGACGTCGACGCTGCCTGACGACGCGCAAAGACGGCTGGATTTTGTTCAAAGTATCGGATGACGGCAGGCATACGGTCACTACAGAATACAACGGATAAAAGAAATGAAAGATTACAACAAAACACTGAAAGGCCGAAACCTCGTTTGGCTGGTAGCGACGCTTGTCCTGGATGTCCTCGTGCTCCTGGTGATCGCTTTCAACGCTGCGGTTGATGACCTGACGCTGACAAAGGTCGCTGTTATCCGTGTCAGTTTGACCACGCTGCTGCCCATTCCGGCCTTGATCCTCTCGTCGCTCATCTCGTCCGATCACAAGGCCATTCTGGTGTTCTGGCGTTTCCAGCATCCACTGCCAGGCGCTCGGGCCTTCTCCGTGCATGCGCCAGCCGACCCGCGGATTGACATGGCGAAGCTGAAAAAAAACGTGGGTGAGTTCCCGGATACGGAAAGAGATCAGAACTCGAAGTGGTATGGCCTGTACAGGCAGGTCGATTCAGACCCGTCGGTCGTGGGCAGCCACAAGGACTACTTACTGTTCCGCGACATCTCGGTAATGTCTCTGCTGCTCGTACCTACGCTGCCTCTGGTCATGTACTTCAGCGGCATCGACTCGACACGCATGCTGGCGTCCGCCGCGTGGTTCCTCGGACAATACCTGGTCACAGC
>JANOUN010000177.1:0-6909 GCA_031416875.1 Planctomycetota bacterium
CGTGGAAGCGAGATGTTCGTCTGAATGAGCGTTCCGTTCCGGCCCACGCCACTGAGGCCAGTCGGCTGCGTTCAGAGAATTGCTCAGACAGACTAAACCAATCAACATTGCCAAACATCGCACGTGAAGAAACATGAATCCACCTTTCAAAGACAACTGCTTTGTCAACGTTCTATCTTTTGGTTGACGCTTCTATAAAAAAGGGTCAGGAGCCAATAGTGCAGAGCACCCACTGGGCCATTTGGCTATTGGTTCCTGACCCTTTTTTTTTAAAAAAAGCCTGACAAAGCACGACATGGCGGAACACCCCATCGCTCCGCGTATTCAGATGTGGAAACGGTAACCCTTCACAGAAAAAAACAACTCAAATCGGAGTCTGGACGAAACCGGCCTGATCTGTCCAATTTTCACGGAAATCTGGTATTCTCCACGTTTCATGGAGTGCAGACGTCTGCCTCCAGACAACAAATTCGCAGACTTCGCTCCGAAGTGTGCGCGGTTTTTAAAGAAGAAGTGAGCGTCATGGGAAAAGGTGACAACCGTCAGAAAAATGACAAAAAAAACAAGAAGGTCAAGAAGGACGCCAAGAAGCCAGGCATTCCAGCAGCAGTTAAGAAGGCCTGAGAATCTCCAGGGACAGCGCCGCGACGATTTGTGTTTTCGGTCCTGCGGTGTCCATTGGATTCGCGGTGCAGCGTAAACGACACAACACAAGAATGCCCGGATGCGATTGATGTATCCGGGCATTTTTTGCTGCAACCAGAATCGCGGACCCGGCGCTTCTAGTGCTCTGTCAACCGTGCTTTGATGTGTGCCACTGGCTCTGCCAGTGTTCTCCATCGGCATGAAACACTGGCAGAGCCAGTGGCACACAACCTATCAATCCATCACTGACAGAGCACTAGTGTTTTGTTGTGACTCAGGAGTTTGCGTTATGGTGGCTGGATCGACTATCATTACGCAGGCATGACAGAATTTCCTGCAGTGCATTTCACAGACTTCAGCAACCGCGGACAGTTGCGCATTCACTGAATTCCGGGCGAGTCAGCGGAGGACCGAGCCTGGGCCAAAAGGTTAAATGACGATGAAGAAGTTTTTCTGTTTGTTGATACTGGCAGGTGGACTGGCCTCAGGACGTTCCGTTCAGGCGCAAACAATGCCACCGCTTCCACCACCGCCGCCGATGAATATTCCGAACTGTCCCAATCAATTGATGGGACAGGTTAATGGGATCTATTATTGGCAGACCAAAAACTGTCCGGTCAATAGCAGCTCGGGGTACGCCCAGACTCTGACGAATCTGCCTGTTCCTTGCTGTAGCAACAGCTCAGGATCGTGGGTCTGCAATTGCGGAGTCTCTGTCGTGATGTCAGCCGCTGCGACAGGGGAAGCAACCGCTCAGACTCAGCAGGTGGAGCAGAAATATGCCCAGCCACTTGCTGAAGTCTCCACCGTGGCATCTCCTGCCTGCGCTCTTTCACACGAAACTGACGCGGAAGCGATTACAAAACTTCAGGCAATCATCGCGGAGTTGCAAGCCAACGAAACTTATCTGAAAAAGCTTTTTGCTTCATCGGAGGTGCAGAATTCCGATGTGAAAAATCAAAAAGGCCGAATTAAGTCCTGGCTCAACACAATTTCAAAAATGCTGAATTATCTGAACAACGGTTCGGATGCAGCGACAGTCAAAATCACAAACTACTGCGACAAGTTTCTTCCTGCAGACTTAGAACACAAACATTCCTGGCGTCACGCAACCCTGCCGCTTGCAGGTGGCCCGATACAAATGATTTCGGATGAACAACAGGTTGGGCCAATACTGTCACCGGATCAAGTAGATTTCCAGGCAGGACCGGGGGTTTTGGCCAATCGCGGGGTCGTCATCAAAGTAACCGCAGTCGACGCGTCCGGAGGAGACAAAATCGTTTACTTTCAGACGTTCAAGGTTCGCCGCGGATCAAGTTCCCCCATTTTTATGGGTGTCCAGGTCCAGGCTCCCGCCAGCGGTGCCGTTGATGCGGAACGAATTATTGATCGACACAGATTCGGCCATAAAATTCGTATTCCAGGCGGAGAAACATTTCTTGTTTCAAGCCATGATGACCTGGGAATTTCGAAGTAGTCGTTCAATCCTGAGCATGCCATGAAGTTCAGGGTTGCTCGTGTCGTGCGAGCAACCCTGTTTTGATTACAGCGTTGTGTCCTGAACACAGGTCCTATTCCCGAAATCGCGCAACCGCACTTCGCGCGCACCGGAATCCAATCTCTGAATCGATCAGCGACTCGTCCCATGCGAATCGGAAACTGGACGATTCGTCCCATCTGTTCAGTGAACGATCATTCGCGCCAGCGGAGACCGGGCCTCCCCGCACAACGCGACTCCTGTGCTTGTTCATGGCGATTTCCAGCTCCGGACCAGGATCGGGCATACCAGGATAGGGATTGAGGAGCGAGTCAGTCCACTCGGCAACGTTGGAGTGCATACCGTAGATTGGCAGCGATGTCAGTCGGTCGGCCTCAGGCTGCCCGGCCACAGGGTAGGACCAGAGTTCACCGGGTTGCACAATGGGTTGATTCCCGTTGGGATAACGGGATTGCCCAACATCGCGTGCGAGGTACTCGAATTCATCTTCCTTCAACAACCGTTTCCCCACCAATTCAGCGTATGCGACGGCTTTGTTCCAGTGAACCGCGACAGGATGAGCTGCCAGCGGAAACGAGTAGTCCGTCCCGAGCAACATCAACTGCTGAAACTCATCGACCGTCACTTCACGTGGATCCACAAAGAAAGCTGCGACATCCCTGCTGTGCTCAGGGCGATCCGCTTTTCCGTCGCCCATCACGAAAGTACCTGCCGGAACCGGGATCATTCCGTTGACAATATCGGGCGTTGCACGAATTGAAATCGGTGGCAGTACAATATGCCCCTTTGTGTCTGCCTCCCAGCGATGGTGCGCATAAATCGATCTGACCTTCACCGTCGGATCTTCGGGGACATAGCGATAAACTTCGTGAAACCCGAAATTCGGCACATCCACGACGACAAGATATTCGCCGGGCGGCAGATGTGTCTCAGCAGTCGCTGCCTGCGAAATCCGAATTGCGTCTGCAGTGACAGGCTCTCGTGTCCGCTTATCCAGTGGCAGGATCGTCCAGTTTCCCAGGGAGTTCGGAGGCACCGTGTTACCTGCCAGGGAAAAACTCAGCTGCACAGGATGCCGAACAGGCGGGGCTTCAATAATTTTGGTATGGTCTTTCCCCGGAATGATCGTCACTCTCTCAGGCTGAAACACGAAAACAGTGACGATCGCCATCAGTGGTATTAACACGGCCGTCAACGCAGAAACAAGTCGATGACGACAGATCAGCCGCCACGCGCGTTCGACGGTTGAGACCGGTCGGGAAAGAATCGGCCTCTGATCAAGGAATCTCTGCAGATCGTCCGCCATTTCAGTGGCCGAGCTAAAACGCCGGTACGGATCCTTCTCCATGGCCTTCAGACAAATGGTTTCAAGATCGCGTGCGACATTCTTTCGCAGCACTCGTGGCGAAACAGGTGAGTCAGTCAGAATACTGTAGAGCAATGTTCGCGATGATGTCGCATTGAACGGTCGATGCCCGGTAAGAAGTTCATAGAGAATCACACCAATCGCATAGATATCACTGCGATTTGACAGGCTCCGAACCTCACCGCGCGCTTGTTCCGGCGGCATGTAAAGTAATGTTCCCAAGATTCGACCACTGTTGGTGACGGACAGGTCCGTGTGATCATCGCTTCGAGCAAGGCCGAAATCTGAAATGTGTGGTTCGTTTTGCAGATCAAGAAGGACGTTGCCTGGTTTCAGATCTCTGTGAATGATGCCTTTACTGTGAAAGACCTGAACACCTCGCAGCAATTTGATGACCAGTTTCACAGCTTCCTGAGGTTCGAATGTATGATTCCGCAGGTATTCACTCAACGTAATGCCATCAATGAATTCAGTGGCGATATAGAACGATTCGCTGTGCTGCCCCATTTCATAAACGGATACGACATTCGGATGCGAAATTCCGGCGGCAGTGCGGGCTTCCCGCAGGAACAGCCTGGATGTCTCATTTGAAATGCGACCTTCCCGTGGCACTTTCAACGCGACATGCCGCAGGAGTTCTGTATCCCACGCTTTGAAGACCGTCCCAAACGATCCTTCACCCAGCAAAGTCTGAACTTCAAAATGTCCAATCTTTGCACCGATCGGCACAATCACGGTGGATGGCTGGTGCGAGGAAAAACTAAACCGACTATGGCACGACGGACACTCGATCGCGTCTAAAGTTTCATCATCGTGTACACCGTGGTCTTCTACGCGAATCGGTTGCCTGCAATTTGGACAGCGAAACTGCATCTGCATCGATCCTTTAACTTCAGGAAAAAACGATGACACCGAGTGTGGTGTATTGTATACATGCAGGAAGTGGCATTCCAATAAGCATGACTTCTCTTCGAAAGTTGACCTCTCAGTCGACATTCATGCGGTTTCGTCGCATGCCTGGTGTGCTGCCAAATCGACTTGTCGCCGGTCGTTTCCGCAGGATGCGTCCTAAAAAAAGCCCGGATGTTTTTACACATCCGGGCTTTTCGCATCACTTCAACGGAGATCAGCAACGGTCAACGCTATGCAGCGCCAACATCCTCGAGCACAGATACTTCATCCTTGACCTCTGCAATAATTGGCATCGGCATATCGTCATCCGCCATATCGACGAAGCCCTTCAGATGAATGGCGCGCGTATGGTGCTGAAGTTTCTTCAGCGCTTTACTTTCGATCTGACGAATACGTTCCCGAGTCACCTTGAAGATACGGCCGGTTTCTTCCAGCGTGTAGCTGTACCCGTCACCCAGACCGTATCGCAGTTTGATAATTTCGCGTTCGCGGTAGGTCAGACTTTTGAGTACATGATCGATCTTGTCACGCAGCATCTGCTTGGCCGCAGATTCTGCGGGGCTGCTTTCGTGGCTGTCTTCCAGAAACTCACCAAAGCTGCTGTCTTCGCTTTCGCCCACAGGAGTATCCAGACTGATTGGATGCTTCCATGTCTTCATGATGCGTTCGGTCTCTTCGATACTCATCCCGACCGCTTCAGCCAGCTCTTCGTTGCTCGGTTCGCGACCAGTGTTCTGCCGGATCTCTTCGGCCTTGGCCTTCAGCATCGAAATGCTCTGGAACATATGCACGGGAATACGAATCGTACGAGCATGATCCGCCACGGCGCGCGTAATCGCCTGACGAATCCACCACGTGGCATACGTTGAAAACTTATAGCCGCGACGGTACTCATACTTTTCCACACCACGCATCAGGCCGGCGTTGCCTTCCTGGATCAGGTCCAGGAAACTCAAGCCGCGATTACGATACTTCTTGGCGATCGATACCACCAGACGCAGGTTACCTCCCGAGAGTTTCTGTTTGGCATCTGTCCAGCCATCCAGACGCTTCTTCAGTTCCCGGCAGCGACGCAGAAAATGATCCGGCGTCTCCATCAGCATCTGCACGTACTCTTCGAGTTCACGTTCCAGAGCCATGCGTTCGGAATCTGCTGTTTTCATCCCGCGCAGGCAGGAGATTTCGTCCTGCAACTGTTCAATGCGTTCGCCAATCTGCAGCATGCGTTTTAACACTGGCTGCAATCGATGAGTACGAACGCTCAACTCTTCACACAGGCTGCACATTTTGCGACGGCGAGTCCGCAGTGATTCGGCGAGCGTCACTTTTTCTTTTGAACCTTCGGGCAGGTCACGCCACTTGAAGAATTCATCTTTGTTCACTTCCATCAGATGGCGAAGTGTCCGCAGATTGACCTCCATCCGGCCTTCGATCTGCTCCTTGCGGACTTCTTCGGTTTCGGAAGTTCGCAAAGTTCGTTCGAACGGCAGCTCACCACGACGGACTTTTTCGATCGTATCGACCGCGATGTTCAGCGCAAAATCAGACTCAAGCATGTGGCGCCGCATCCGCTTGCGCATGATCTCAATCTGCTTAGCCAGAAAAATTTCCCGATCGCGCGTCAACAGCGGGATGTTGCCCATCTGGCTGAGATACATCCGAATCGGGTCGCGGGATGACAATGCCGATGTTTCCGGTCCGAGCAATGCGCGAGCCGCTTTTTCGGCCTGAGCCTGCTTGACTTCTTCGCCGACCGGTTCCGGCTCAAGCGAAATATCCGGGTCTTCAATAAAGCTCATTCCAAACTCGTCGAGAGCCATGATGAGGTTATCGACCATGATCGGGTCGCCTCCCTCATCCGGTAGCCAGGCATGCGCCTGCTGTACCGTGACAAACCCTCGCTTCTTCCCTGCCTCGATGATCGCCTTCAATCCCAAATCCAGACGATACACGCGATTCCCCTTTTCAAAGTTCCAGTCAGGAACAGCGCTTACACGACGCTGCTCAAGACAGCGGAGCGAAATACGCCCCGATTGTCTTTTCGAGTGTCCGTGCCTCCGTGGCGAGACACACATTCGCACCAGCACACCGCTGACGCAATCCAAATGCTGTCAGCTCTCGC
Source organism: Planctomycetota bacterium (assembly GCA_031416875.1). Classification (GTDB taxonomy): domain Bacteria; phylum Planctomycetota; class Planctomycetia; order Planctomycetales; family Planctomycetaceae; genus SXXK01. Next base: position 6,544 of record JANOUN010000177.1, read on the forward strand.
TGACACAACCTTTAATCACTCGCATCAGCAAACCACTGAAGCGACCTGATGTCAGTTCGATCCGATTCACTCGGGTCACCGACAGTTCTTCTGAACCGTCCAGCATACCCACGAATCTGAAAAATCAACCGAACCAGCCAGCAAAAAAACAAGGTTCGGAACACGTTGCTGATTTTCAACCATCCTGGTCCATCAACCAACGAACTCCAAACCTTTCAAAAAGCCCCTAAACTGTGGCCAGCGAGGGATTATTCGCTGCAGAACCCATTTACGTCAACGCCTTCACCCGAATGTTTGACCTGTTTCCAGGTCAGAATCTGATTTCTCTGGTTTTCAATTTTGAAAGAAGACCTGGTGGTTGATCGT
>JANOUN010000178.1:0-5828 GCA_031416875.1 Planctomycetota bacterium
CACCGAACGGTGTCACAAATTCGCCGACAAACGAAAAGCTGTCGAGCGATTCATTGTTAGGCGAGAGGACAGGAACACTTCTTAGAAGCTGCGAAGCATCCGGCTCATCGCCTACGGCAACGCTCAGTAGCACGAAAGGGAGCCACTTGAGAACCAAACCGACAAGTGCCACGAACCGGCAATCCATCTCTTGAATCCTTTCAAGACAGCTTTGGCCACGAACATCTGAAATCACGCGGTTGCGGCCAAGTGATCTCACCATCAGGAAACGCGCGATCCGCAATTCGCGAGCATTTTTTTGTTCGCCCGCCACACGTCAAGTCAATCGAAGGACAGACTCTCGGAGTGATTGCCATTGCTTCTCAATTTCCGAAGGATCCTCCCAATCGCTGGCGAAGTACTGCATATTGTTGAGCATAAAGTCGCACAAGTCGAGTACCGGACTTCTCAGATGATCAATGGCAGCGTGATTTCTACGCTCAAATTGATTCTTGTTACACTGCGGAAGAATCCAGGAATGGCGATCACCCCGATCATCGTCCGATAATTCGACGGATTTCCGAAGGAAGCGGTCAATTACCGGGTAGTAATACGCGAACGCGTAAACGCCCATAAACATGAAGTCTTCTTGATAGTTTTCAGGGCATGTCTCGAATTTGCGAAACGCATCCTCTAAAGTCAGTCCGCCGAAGTTCTTCAAAGCGCATTGCGCATCCAAATCGCAGCCGACGGGATCAAAGTCTCGGGGTGATAGGAAGATGCATGTGCTTCTTGGCCACGAACATTTCAGTCATCCCAACTCCATTTGAGGTAACACGCCTCTGGGAATCAGGATAATCAATAGCCGAGGAAAAATTTAGCACAACCCGAAATGTTCGGCAATCGGCCGCTTATTCGACGTCTGGAGATCTGTCCACAACACCACAACTTGATATGTGCGTCAACGCACAGCCGCCAGTCCAGATGTGCGTATTGTCTCGGCTGGTGACCGCAGAACCTTGCTCCACATGATTTATGACTTTGGCACGCATGATTTTGCCTCCAGGCTCAGCAGCGAGCATTTCCCCTACGGAATCGCGGAGCACCCTGGATTGCGCCCAACGCACACGCTGGATCTGCAATTCAATTCTACACTTTGGCACGAGGGGTGCCCTGGTAAGGTGATCAGCGGTTGTGTGACAACCGGCAGTGTGATTGTGAACAGAAAAAGGGAGACTCACAGTGCCCGTATTTCCTCGAAAACCTGTGTTGGTCCCGACGGACTATTCAGATGCATCGTTGCAGGCGATTCGTGTTGCGAAATCTGTGGCGGGGTCAGATTCAGATGTCACAGTCGTCTACGTCGCGCAGGATGCAGACTTGATCCTGCACCCGGTCACATGGACCGCGGGTGGGTTGCCTGAGTATCAGAAAGCACGCCTGTTGATCGGACTGCGCAACTGGTCGAAAGATCATCATCTCGGCGACGTCAATCTGGTCGTTCGCAAGGGAGATCCCGGAACGCAGGTCTGCGAGCTTGCTGATCAAATGGGCTGCAGGCTGATCGTGGTCCCTTCGCATGGACGACATGGCTTGCCGCGTCTGCTCATGGGCTCAGTCGCGGAACGCATTATTCGGCATTGTCATTGTTCGGTTCTCGTGCTGCATCGAACGAAAGACGCTGTATCAGTCCCGACAACTGACGAAGGATGGTTTCCACGAAAGCGACTGGTTGTACCAATTGACTTCTCGGATGTGTCGTCTATGGCCATCGAAACAGCTTTGGAAATCGCAGACCAACGAAGTCACATCGAAGTTGTCAGCGTCGTACCGACGCTGGACGAGGCCGTTTTCTACGGCGCCGAGGGCACACCCGCTGAGGTTCGCCAAAACACCTGTCAGGAATACATGCAGCGTTATTTGACTGAACACGGCTATCTTTCATTGCGGACGCATGTCTTGATTGGTGATCCGGGGACCATGATTGCCCAATATGCCAGCGAGGTGGACGCAGATCTGATCGTGATCCCGTCACACGGACGTCATGGCCTAAAGAGTTGGCTCCTCGGGTCAACGACCGAGCGCGTGATGCGTCATTCAGCTACGCCGGTCCTAGTACTGCGTGCCGGCCCGAAAGAATTTGTGGGATGAGGCCTTCATTCGACAGTCAGATCCCATGTTAAAGATGGTTGCCTTCATTCTTGTCTCCGTCGTGTTGATCGGGCTGTTGTTTGTTTCTCAACAGAAATCCGGCCCGCTCGTCGTGTCTGGCTTTGTCGAAGCCGATGAAATCCGAGTCGGTTCACGAGTGGGCGGGCGCGTCCTGAAGGTTCTTGTCGAAGAAGGCAGCCTTGTCCGCAAAGGGGCAGCGCTGGTGGAACTGGAGCCATTCGATTTGCTGGAACGCAAAGCCGAATCGCAACAGCTTCTGGCGCAGGCCGCAGCGACATATGGCAAGGTGGCCGCTGGTTTTCGTGTGGAAGAAATTGCTCAGGCGAAGGCACGCCGGACGCAGATTCAGGCCGATCTCGATAAACTTCGCAACGGTCCGCGACCGCAGGAGATTTCAGCGGCGGAGGCAGATCTTCGTCTTGCGAATGCAGAACTGGAGCTGGCAAGGACAGTATATCAGCGTGTGGAATCGCTGTACGGCAAGCAGGCCGCGGACAAAAACACCCTGGACGAGGCGACGACGAGTCTCAAAGTCGCCCAAGCTGCGGTCGATGCACGCCACGAGCAACTTGCACTTCTCCAGGAAGGCTCTCGTGCTGAAGACATCGCCCGTGCAGAAGCTCAACTCGACGAGGCCGACCAGGCACTGAAATTGCGACAGAATGGTTCTCGCACTGAGGAGATCGCAGAGGCAAAGGCTAAGCGCGATGCGTTTGAGGCCGCTGTCCGAGCCATCGAACGACAGCTGGAAGAACTCAGCATTTTAGCGCCAACAGAATCGGTCGTCGAAGCCATTGATCTGCAACCGGGCGATCTGCTGTCCGCAAATGCACCGGCGGTAGCACTTGTCGATCGGCAGCGAATGTGGGTGCGTGCGTACGTGCCTGAGAATCATCTGAACCTGACAAATGGTCAGGCAGTCGATGTGCGAATTGACAGTTTTCCGGGGCGAATCTTCAAGGGCGAAATCGTGTTTGTCGCTCGACAGGCAGAATTCACCCCTGCAAATGTGCAGACACCGGAAGAACGTTCAAAGCAGGTCTTCCGAATCAAAGTGCAACTGACCGATGGTCTGGACGTACTGCGGCCGGGCATGGCAGCGGATGTCATCCTGCCGGATGCGAGTCCTCAACTGTGAAAAACATTGCCATCAGGCTGGATCATCTTTCACGGCAATTCGGACGGCTGACCGCTGTACGGGATGTGAGTTTTGAGGTGGAACGCGGTTCCATCTTTGGGCTACTCGGCCCCAACGGCAGTGGAAAATCGACCATCATTCGAATGCTCTGCGGAGTTCTCATCCCCACGGCAGGGTCCGCATCTGTACTCGGCTTTGACGCTGCCACGGACCCTGAACAGATCAAACGCCGTATCGGATATATGTCGCAGAAATTCAGTTTGTATTCGGACCTGAGCGTCCGGGAGAACCTGAATTTTTACGGAAGAATCTATGGCCTTGATCCAATCCGTCTGCAGCGGCGATTTGAAGAGGTAGTCGAACTCACCGGGATCGGTGATCGACTGGACCAGTTGGCCGGTACACTTTCCGGTGGCTGGAAACAGCGACTGGCGCTGGCCGGATCATTGATTCACGAACCTGATGTTGTCTTTCTGGACGAGCCCACGGCAGGCATCGACCCGGTCGCGCGACGGCAACTCTGGGATCTGTTGTTCGAACTCTCTGCGCGGGGTGTGACGCTGTTTGTCACAACGCATTACATGGACGAAGCAGAACGCTGTTCCGACGTTGGCTATATCTACAATGCAAAGCTGATTGTCTGCGGAAAGCCGGATCAACTCAAACGCCTTCCCGACGTGACACCAGCCGGTATCGAGCGATGGGAAATCGAAGTCGCCCATCCTGCGACCTGGCTTCAGCCGCTGCGATCCCTTGACGGCGTGCATGACGCGACGTTGTTCGGCCAGACAATTCATGTCCTCGCAGATCACGCGACCACGCCAGCGAAAATGGTGGAAGCACTTGCCCTGAATGTCCAGGACGTGCAGTGCAGGCCGATCACACCATCGCTGGAAGACGTCTTCGTGACGTTGAGCCGGTCGGCGGAACGCGGCGACCTGTCGGAAGCTCGCATCGTGGAAAGAGTCCTGGACGAGCAGTCGTTCGATCGGGCGATTACCTCCGGCCGGGCCAAAGTCGGCGTCCGGATTCCCGCAGACTACAGTGATCGGCTGCTGTCCGGACAACAGGCACACGTGCAGGTACTGATCGATGGCAGCGATTCGCAGGTGGCGATGACGGCCATGAATACGGCAAATCTGCTGGGGCTGACGATGTCGATCGGACGCGCGAAGGCGATGGCTGAAAATCTGCCGATCGTTCCCGCGCGAGACGAGGCAGGTGCCACCGCATTGCCGATCGAAATGCGGACCAGACTGCTCTACAATCCGAATCTGGAAAGCTCGCATTTCTTTGTGCCGGGGCTGGTCGGAATTATTATGCAGCTGGTCACTCTGTTTCTGACCGCATTTGCCATCGTGCGCGAGCGCGAACTGGGAACTCTGGAGCAGTTGTTTGTGACGCCTGTCAGTCGCGCGGGACTGCTGCTGGGAAAACTCGCGCCCTACGCCGTGCTGGCGTTTGGTGAGACACTGATCGTGATGAGTGTGATGGTCTACCTCTTCGGCGTTTCGATCCGGGGTGACGTGACGCTGTTGCTGTCGCTGTCGTTTCTGTTTCTGCTGTGTGCCCTTGGGCTGGGCTTGTTTGTGTCCACGATTTCAAAGACTCAGTTGCAGGCATTTCAGTTTGCATTCATCATCATGCTGCCGTCAGTCCTGTTGTCCGGCTTCATGTTTCCACGCAGTCAGATGCCCGGCCCCATCTATCTCGTGACGTTCGCCATTCCCGTGACGTACTATCTTGAGATCCTGCGCGCCATCGTTTTGCGAGGTGCCGACTTCTTTGATGTATTGCCGTCCGTGGTCGGCCTGTCCGTTTCCACGATTGTCGTGCTTGCGTTCAGCCTGTTGAGATTTCGAAAGCAACTTGCATAATGCAGGTATCCTTTGGAGTGCGATGACCTGTCATCGCTTTCTTTTTCCGTATTTGTGTGAGTGTTTCCCTGATACAGTTTCTACTGCAGGCGGAGCACACACACGACTCAGACGTTGGTGTTGACACATTGTTTTCTGCTGATCGCCTCGAACGAACAAAAAACCTGGAGAAAATCATGAGCGGTCGCATGGATACTTTTGGTTTGTCTGACATCGGGCTTGTGCGCGAGAAGAATGATGATCAGTTTCTCATCGCGGATTTGAAGAAGTCCGTCATCATTCATCAGACCAGCCTGTCTTATGACGACGACACGCATCTCCTTGGTGGTTCACAGGCCCAATTGCTGCTGGTTGCGGATGGAGTCGGCGGTCAGCCGGGCGGAGATCGTGCCAGTCGCATGGCGGTTCAGGGGATCGTACAGTACCTGCTGAACACGATGCATTGGCTGTTCCGACTGAACGATGGTCGCGAAGACGCCTTTCTGGACGATTTGAAAGGAGCTTTGACGTTCACGCAGGAAAAGATGCGCCAGCATGTGGAAGCCGTTCCAGCCGATCAGCAAATGGCCACAACGATCACGCTGGCCTACATCGTCTGGCCGCAGGTTTACCTTGTCCATGTTGGAGACAGCCGGGCATACGTGTTTCGTGGCCGGGAAATG
>JANOUN010000179.1:0-3173 GCA_031416875.1 Planctomycetota bacterium
TGAGCGCTACCGCCGCAGCCGTGGTACGACGATAGAGTTCTCGAATACCGTCCAGATACGGATCGACCGCATTATTCACCAGCGGAACATCCGACGGACGCAGAAACGGGACGGCCATGGCGATCGCCTGCATGCGGCCGGCATGATCTTTCAGGGGAATAAGAAACTTTGCCAGGTCGATGTTGCCCGCGTCGTCCTGACCGACCGTGCCGACAACCGAAATGTTCAGCGAATCCAGCAATCCAGCTGGAGCTTCCAGCCTCGCTCCTGCATCATGATTGCCAGCGGTCAACACGATCTGAAGTTCGGGCAGCGCCGCATGAACGTCTCTCAGAAAATTGTAAAAGCGTTTCTGAGCCGCTGCCGAAGGATTGATCGTATCGAACACATCACCCGCGACGATCAAAGCATCGGGTCGCTGAGAGCTGATCTCGGACAGCAGCCAATCCAGAAAACAGCGATGCTCGTAGTCTCGATCAAATCCGCAAAACGACTGCCCCAGATGCCAGTCTGCGGTATGAAAAACTGTCAACATGGGTGTGTCAAATCTGTTTTCGGTGTGATCGGTTTCATGTTTCATGTGATTGAAGCAAGCCCTCCGGACGCTTCAGCAGTTGTCTCCATTGCGGAAAAACAGAGACGTGTTAGTCTGAGAGTCCGAACTCATCAGCCGTTAAGACATCCTGCGCCAAATGCCGCACGGCATAAACACGCACCGCGTTTTCGCGGATTGCGAAAAGTGCGAGGTGAGTTTTCTTCCGCCTTACGCCAAACAGAAGTTCTCGCACCTCAAACGGAAATAGGTCTGCTTCGACTGCTTTCGGATGAAGATCAGGCCGATTCGAAAGTCCTGTAATTGCCGCCTCGATTCCTGTTAGCCAACGTGCCGCCTTTTCCGTTGAGTGATGCTCTGACCACCAAAGAGCGATTGAGCGGAGATCTGTAACCGCCCGAGGCAGAATCTCAACGTGATATCTCATCCATTGACGCCGATTTCATGCCGTAACTCAGCGAAAACTTCGTTGGCACTTCGGCCAAGCCCAGCGGCCGCGTCTCTTTCCCCCTGCTCCACTGCGGCAACGACGTCATTGCGTTCTGCCTGATCACGCCAGCGCCTGTAAAGAACATCCAGGCTTTCTGCTTCACCAGCATGACGGCGTGCATAGCTTGAAAAGCTGTCGATTTCTTCAGCAATTGTTTTCGCCATAGTTTGAGTCTCTTCCATCTAGTCTGGATCCGATCTGAACTCATCAGTATAACCCCGTGCTGCCACACGAGAAAGGTATTTCCTCCCGCACTGTGTTCGGCACCACCTGAGAAACAAATATTGCGGAATACTACGTCGGTTGCCTGAACGCCAGAAGTTTTGCCAGCGCTTCAGCGAACTGTGTCAGCGATTCTTCTGATGGCAGATTGATCTTCAGTGACTTCTGACCTTTGTCGTCTGTCACTGCTGCTTCCGTCAGTTGCTGGCGAAGTTGAGTAACGGTCTCCGTGGACGGCGCGTTGCCGGAGTCCGGGAGCATCTGGGACAGGAAGCCGAAAGCCGCTGTGAGCAACTGACCTCCGGCATCCGCCATTTTTTCGCGGCGAGCGATCAGGCGAGATGCCTCAGCTTCCTTTTCGCGTTTCAGGCTTTCATCCAGATGACCTTCCGGTATCGCTCCCAGCAAAATCTCAAGACGCGCCTTCAGTTGTTCCATTCCGCTTTGCAGATTGACCTCGCAGATGTCCGATTCGTAATCCAGCGCCGCCATGGCCAGTTCTTTCTTCTGGCCAATGGTCGTCAGCAATTGTTCCTCAAGCGTGTCTTCCGTCACGAGAATATACACATTCACCGGTCGCTTCTGCCCCATCCGGTGCGCTCGTGCGATGCGTTGTTCAAGCACGGCGGGATTCCACGGCAGATCGACGTTGATCACGGTGTCGGCCGCCTGAAGATTGAGTCCCGTGCTGCCGGCATTCGTTGAGAGGAACACTTTGCACTTCGGGTTATTCTGGAATTCGTTGACAATCTGCTGCCGCTTCTTCTGTGGAACTTTGCCTTCCAGCCGCACAAACGGAACCTTGCGCTTCTTCAACAGAGGTTCGATCAGATCCAGCATCCTTGTCCATTCGGAAAACAGCACAGCCTTGTGATCGCCTTCGACAAACAACTGTTCGAAAAGCTCATCCAGCGTCTGCAGCTTTGTCGAATATCCAGGCCCCTGCTTATCAACCAGAAACGTGCTGTCCGCTGCCATGCGGCACATCAGCAGCGCCTGCCGCAGTTTGAGCAGATCCATTTCGGTGATGTAGGCTTTGCGCGTGATCGATGCCACGATCCTTGCATGAGCACCATGCAGCGCACGCTGTTCGTCGGTCGGCGGAATATGAATGAATTCCGTGTTGCGCGGCGGAAGATCTTTCATCACCATGTCCCGCGTCCGTCGCAGCAACACGGGTCTCAATTGCTTGCGCAGTTCGTCCAGGTTCTTGTAGCCCAGCACATACCCTTTGTCATCGGTGATCCGAAAACGATTGAAGAAGCGAAAGCCCGGCCCCAGATGCCGACCATCCACGAACTGCACGACGGAGTACAATTCATCCAGTCTGTTTTCAAGCGGCGTGCCGGACAGCACGAGCGCAAACTGCGACTTGAGACTCTTGACGATGCGTGTCGTCTGAGCTTCCCAGTTCTTGATCCGCTGGCCTTCGTCCAGAATGATCAGGTCCCACTTCGCGGCTTCGATCGGCATGATGTCGCGCAGGACTTGTTCGTAATTGCAGATCGTGAAGAAGGCACCGTCTTTGTACTGAGCGGCTCGTTCGTCCGGTTTCCCCATGACCAGTTGCGACGTGCGATCGGAGAACCGCTGAATCTCATTCCGCCACTGTGACTTGAGCGACGTCGGACAAATCACAAGAACTCGCGAAATTCCCGCTTCGCGGGCCAGCAGTTCAGCAACACCGACGCCCTGAATGGTTTTGCCGAGCCCCATGTCGTCAGCCAGAATCGCGCGTCCGGCACCGGCCGCAAAGGCAACGCCGTCCATCTGATACGGCAGCAGTTCGACCTTGAGCAGCGTCGTGCGCAATGCGTGCTGCTGTGGGTCTTTGCGGATTTTATCCACCAGATTCCTGATGCGCTGACGATGCAGTTGCTGCTGGATGAATTCTTCGGCGTCCGGATA
>JANOUN010000180.1:0-2528 GCA_031416875.1 Planctomycetota bacterium
AATCTAATACATATGTTGATTAAATTTAGTCAAAATGATTGACATATGATCAATAAAAGCTACACTATTGATCAATATTGATTCAGACAAGAGATATAAACATGCCCCTAAAATTAACATTTAAATTTTATTTGCTTAACATTTAAAACTTAACACTGAAAACTCCCGTATGCAAACCGCAAGAGTCATCGGCCATGCAACAGCGACGCTGAAGCATCCATCGTTAAACGGATGGAAGCTCATTGTGTTGCAGCCTCTGGACATCAACAACGAACCGGATGAATTCCCTCAGATCGCCATCGACCCGCTGGGAGCTCGTCAGGGGGATTATGTCTTCTTTACTAGTGATACGAAATACATTCAGCAATTGACCGGCCGCAAGGATTCACCGCTTCGGTTTTCGGTGCAGGGAATTCTGGATGAACAACCAGAGCCTGTGCAGAAACGCAGGAAGTAGTTGTCAGTCGTCAGTTTTCAGTGTTCAGCAACACTCAGGAACTGACGACGGAAAACTGAAAACTAAACTATGACCATCAGCACAGAATTCATCGATCAGATCGTTCACAACGTCATGCGGGAAATGCAAACCCGTAAGTCGTCCAGCGCTCCCGCTGCGCGGATGGAACCAATCGCCACTGAAACACCAACCGACAAGACAATCAGCATCAGCGGTCGAGTTCTCAGTGAAAAGGTCCTTGTGACTGCAAATGCTGCAGGCCGAGCAGTTTCACTTCAGCCGGGAACGGTGATTACTCCTTCCGGACGCGATTACATTCGAAAAAACGGCGTACGGCTGACGAGTGAAGTGAGCAGTACAAGTTCCGCATCGCTGAGTGGGATTTTTGTTGCAATCGGAACCGACACGACAACATCCGCAGCCTCAGCGGCAGGGTGGAAGGCACTGACGGCGTCCACAGAGTTCGACGCCGCGAATATTGCGTCACAACATTGGTCAAAAAGCGTCGTTGCCTGCTGTGGCGGTGAGCCCTCGGTTGTGGCGTGCATCCTGAATCGAAACCCTGCCGTGCGAGCCGCTGTGATTACCCGCGCGACGAATTTGGTATCACTGATCAACGTGATGAGTCCTCAGGTTGTGTGCCTGGATTCCTCCGGATGGTCTTTCGGTGACATTTTGCGATTGTTGCGATCGCTCGCGGCACCGTCCAGGACACCGGGTCACTGGAAAGAGATTTCCGCAGGGAGCACACGATGAGAATCATGGAATGTATCGGATCGGTCACATTGTCTCATTGGAATCCCTCACTCACCGGCGCGAGCTGGAAGCTGGCGGTTCCTTTGATGCATGCCGGTTTGAATGGTGATGAATCAGGGCGGACAGAACCGCTGGTTGTTTACGATGACATGGGAGCGGGAATCGGCAGTCTGATGGCAGTGACAGAAAGTGCCGATGCATCGACGCCGTTTTATCCGAACTCAAAACCAATCGATGCGTACTGTGCCGCGTTACTTGACGCCGTAAGCGTCGAGTAACCGCGTCGAGTAACCGCGGCAAGTGTTCAGTTTTCAGTGTTCAGAAAACACAGGAACTGCGACTCACTGAAAACTATAAACTGAAAACTGACAACTGAAAACTTTTTTACGAAGTAAAAACTCATGGCAAACAAATGGAATAGTGGCATTAACGATCGAGCACTCAAGGAAGAGATCTGCGAGATCGGCCGACGCGTTTACAATAAAGGTTTCGCAGCAGCGAATGATGGCAATATCAGCATTCGAGTCGGCGAGAACGAAGTGCTGTGTACGCCAACCATGATCTGTAAAGGGTTCATGAAACCTGACGATATCTGTGCCGTCGATATGGAAGGCAAACAGATCGCCGGAGTTCGCAAACGCACCAGCGAAGTTCTGCTGCATCTGGCGATCATGAAGCATCGCCCTGACGTGAAGGCGGTGGTTCACTGCCATCCGCCTCATGCCACGGCATTTGCAGTCGCGGGTGAGCCGATTCCTCAGTGCATCCTGCCGGAAGTGGAAGTCTTCATGGGTGAAGTGCCGATCGCTCCGTACGAAACGCCGGGTGACCAGCGATTTGCGCAGACCGTGGTTCCGTTCCTGAAAGCTACGAACACGATCATCCTGAAGAATCACGGAACGGTTTCATTCGGCAAAGATCTGGTGGACGCGTACTGGAAGACTGAAATCCTGGACGCTTACTGCCGCATCCTGCTGCTCGCCAAACAGCTTGGTCAGCCGCAGTACCTCAACGAACAGAAAAGCCGAGAGTTGCTCGACCTGAAAAAGAAATGGGGCTTTGACGATCCTCGCTTCCACAACGAAGACTGTGACCTTTGCGGTAACAGCGCTTTCCGCGAAGGCTACAAGGAAAACATCCCGGTTCAGCGAGCATTCGACAAGGCTCCTGAGTATCCTGGTATTCTCCAGAAACCATGCGGCGAAGCGTGCGACACGAAGCCCGCGAATGTCAACGAAGACCTGGTGAAGCTGATTACAAGTCAGGTGCTGGCAGCTCTAGGGAAGGCTTAAAGTAGGTCCTTTCTGCCGGAAAG
>JANOUN010000181.1:0-4090 GCA_031416875.1 Planctomycetota bacterium
TCAGACTGACACCAAACTGTTTGTACTGAATCGTGACCAAAGACTGGCCTCCGCCTGGTTGAGGGACAGGCACGGGAAACTGGCCTCCGGCCAGAAACGTCGCCTCCTCGCCGTGTAAGGCCACCAGTGTTGGTTCAGCGAGAATGCTCAACACCTGGTTCTGTCGCAGCGCGTCAATCACGAAGGACGTCTTTCCTCCGTCAAAAACTCCAAAGGCCGTTGAGCCCAAAGCGGGCGTGATCAGGTCCAGGAGTGAGCTACCGCTTGCATCAATTGCTGCCTGACCCCGAAAAGGAGCGACTGGACTCGAACCAATGGCATAATTTCCATCTTGCGCGAGCCAACCTGTGCCCAGACGCCGCAGTGCCGTGCGATTCAACTCGGCGACCTTCACCTTCAGCATCACCTGCTGCGGACCGGGAACTCGGATCAGATTGATGATCTGAGACGGAATCAGTGTGGCTTCGAAATCCGGCTTTCCAGTCGACCTTCCCAGGTCGGCACCGGTTGCCGCATTCACGCCATTTTCAGCCCCGGAAATGTCCGGGCTCGGTGACGCCCCGCGACTGTCGGGTAGGAGCTCTGATTCTGCCTGCACGGACTTTCCGGTCTGAATGGAATCCAGAAACGCACGCGTCATCGCCAGGATCTGAGCGACTTGGCGCGTATCCCGTGCCTGTCCCTCCACAACCACATGATCCCGGAGTTGTGACAACTTGAGTTTTGTATCAGGAAATGACTCTTGGAGCTGCGCTTCCAGCAGTGACAGATCGGCGACAACTGAGACTTCAAAACTATAAGACTCCTGATCACTGGTACTGATGGCCAGATCGGTAACCCCGATCCTCTGTCCCATCACCCGAAGATGACGATTGTCAATGATTTGAAAATCAACGATCGTGGGATCACCGACCGCGATGAGCGGTGAGGGCTGTCCCGGCTGGACGAGGTCACTGCGCAGCGTCAGCAACCGCCCCTGCCCAACAATCACTTTGATCCGGGCGTCGTTGCCCGCCAGGCTCTCTGCAAACGCTTCGATTTCCCTGGTCGAGCGAGGCGGACGTTCCGTGATTTCCGTCAAATCCCGCCGGGCCAGGGAACTTTGAGGAGGACGTTCATCCATCACCGGCGGTATAAAAGGTGAATCGGTCACCACATCAGCCGCTTCAGGAACGCTCAGGGGTTGTCTGAATTCCTGCGCCAAGCCCTGACCGAAACCGCACAATTGCAGCGCAAACGCACACAAGGAAAGTGCCAAACGTCGACACATCGAGTTTGATTTGCCTGTGCCCATGGTTCGATCCCTCAGCAGTTGAACGAGCGCCACGCACAACGCGCCGCCGCAGATCCACGAGAGAGACATCGACTTAGGGGTGGATTAGACTTTGGGGATTTGGTATAAATTTGCCGAATATTCCGATTTTGCCGGTTCTTCCAATTCTTCCGACGGGTTCACAACAGAACTCGACTCGTAATTTTGGAAGCCCGCGCACAGGGCCACCGGCGGTGAGAACCGTGGCGATGGGCAAGTGAAAAACGCATCGCCCTGAGTGGCTGAAGTTCCGTTTGCCGCGTGGATGGCAGCTCAACGCGGCGGAGCCCAGGTGTGTGCATCTGGAAAGTAGGTAGTCAGGTGCGGGCGTCGATTGGACGAGAACCTCGGCCCAGTTACTTATCAACGGCTTGCGTGCTCGACCGGCCAGCTAAGTTCGTCGGCATCTGAGCATCGGCTTACTTCTTCAAGTAGCCGTCGCGGATTTTGTGCAGCTGTTTCCAGATCGCGGCATCCCTGGCCTGAGGTGAGACGCAGGCAAAGATGAAACTTCGGTCGTTCCTGGTCCATGTCTGAATGTCGAGGTTCAGCGTTTGTGGCTTCTTCGTGGCGAATGGTTCGACCCACTCCAGAGTGCCTGTGTAGAGCACTGGCATGTCCGCATTCTTGTCGTCCAGAGTAATCGTGGCATCGGATTTCGCTCGCTGCAATTCAAGCGTGAATTTCGATGGATCGACCTGCGGGAGCTTTCCTTTGAGGACGGCCTTGCACAGACCACGGTAGTACTTCAGGAATTCATCTTTGACAACGGCCTCCGTCAGCTCTGGCATCGGTTCGAGTTCGAACACAAAGGCATAGCTGAAGAAAGTATCCGACTCCGGGTTCATCATCCCGGGCGCAAACCGAATATGCTCAGAACCTTTCAGCTTCATCTCAGGAGGGTGCGATCCGCGTATTGCGCGTAGAAATGGTGTGAATTGGTATTTGTGAAAAGAGGCGTCCTTCTGCAGAATGTTGGTTGTCACACTAACACCGCTGGAAAGGACGCCTCATGGTTGGTCAGGGTACACGCTCGCCTCTGTTTCGTACAATGTCGGATGTTGAGTTTCAGGGAAAAATGGAGGCTCAGGTTGTCGGGCTTCTGAAGGCATTGAAGGAAGCCTGCTTCGAATTCCGTAAAGATGCGATCACTCCGGAATCGACTCACACGTTTGAGTGCAGTATCGAGACGATTGTTCGTGAGTTTGCCCGATTTTTCATGCAATGGTGCCTTGGCACACTGGAATCAGAGACGACTGCGGCGATGCCACCGACGATCTCCTATGGCGATGAGTCCTATCGCAGACTTCCTGACAAAGACGAGGCACTCCAGGATCCTCACGCGATTCGGAGACATCACTCTGCAGCGCACCATGTATCGCCGCGGCAGTCGAGGGAAAGTGATTGCGCCGCTGGAGAAAGCTCTCGGCATCGAGTGTGGGGCCACGCCAGGAGCCAGAGACGTGATTGGTCGGCAGGTCGCAGCGGCAGGCGCATCGCAGGAACGTTGTGTCGAAGCGGTTGCCGAACGCACGGGGACTCGAATCGGACACGGAAAGCTCCGAAAGATTTCCGCGATGCTCGCAGAATCAATGGAGCCGCATCGGGAAGTGTGCCAGCTCGCTCAACTGCAGCAGTGGATCGACGAAGCCGCAACCAGCGGCAAAAACATTGTACTTTCGGTCAGTCTCGATGGCGTCAGCCTTGGCATGGCTCCGTTTGCTAATTTCGAAATGGCATCGGTCTCAACGCTCAGCGTCTACAGTGAAGGCAAGCGCATGGGTACTGTCTACATCGCCGCCGCGCCCGAGGAAAACCAGGCGACACTGACTCAGAAATTGACATCGTTGCTGACCGGCATCATCCGCGCACGCGGTACGAAGCTCGCGAGAATCGTGTATGTCACCGACGCCGGAAAAGTCGAAACGGCGTACTGGAAAAATGTGCTTCGCAAGCTGTACGTGGATGGCCAGCGTATTAAGATCGAACGCATCCTCGACTACTACCATGCCAGCGAACGGCTGACGGTGATTGCCGATTCGCTCAAGCTGACGGCCCACAAGCGATCCGAATGGCTGAGCCGAATGCGGACGCTGTTGCTGGAACCCGGCGGCGGGGGATGCGTGATGCGTTCGATTGCCGCGATGAAGAAGATGTATGGCCTGAAGAAGTCGAAATCGAAATCGTTTGCAGAAGCGAAGCGCTACCTTCATCGCTACAAAAAATTCATGAACTATGCCGAACAACGCGATCGAGGCTGCCCGATCGGCAGTGGCATCGTCGAGTCAGCGTGTAAGCAGATTGTGGGCGAACGGATGAAGCTCTCCGGAATGCGCTGGAAACACGCCGGAGCCCAGCACGTGATGACGCTCCGCTCCATCCTTCTGAGCCAGACATGGCAGCCCACGTTTAGATGCGCATTATTAGCTTTTTCACCCGTCTCCGTCCTATGCCTTCCACAAACCCAGTAATTTCCGCCATTTCCGGGCGCATGGCGCGGATCGCACCCTTTCCAATTGGTCCGCATGTGAACTTATGGCTAACACTTACACACAAATCTATATTCAGGCCGTGTTCGCCGTCCAGGGTCGGCAAAACCTCATCCGCCCCGAACGCAAAGAAGAGCTGCACAAATACATCACCGGCATCATCACCCGGCAAGGCCAGAAGTTGCTGGCAATCCACTGTATGCCCGATCATACGCATATTCTGATTGGTCTCAAGCCGAACATGGCATTGTCGAACCTGGTCGGTGACATCCAGACCGGCTCGACAAAC
>JANOUN010000182.1:0-2563 GCA_031416875.1 Planctomycetota bacterium
TGTTTCTCGATGGCTCCCTCCGATGACCTGGATTCTTTTGCCTGCCGCGAGGCCAGCAGAATTCGTTCGACTCGCTCCGCCAGTCCGGAGGCCGCAGTTGGCGAGATTCCGCCAGCCAGCTGACCCCGGATCGCCACGGACATTGGATCAGTTTGAACCGATCCACGAAATGTCTCATACAGTTGTTCGTATGCTGCAGTTTCTCCGGCAAAGAACAGGAGCTGCGCGACACCCGACAGTTGTCCCTGGTCGGTGGGGCAGCCGATGGCGACGGCTGCAGCGAAGTCGGCAGCCGCGGAATTCCATCGGCCAAGCTTTGCATTGAGCCGTCCACGTTCCAGCCACACAAGGTAATACTTCGACAGGACCTGCGTTGCCTGCGTGTACGAAGCAAACGCCTCAGACCAGCGATGAGCGTCCGCATGAGCCCGCCCGGAAGCCAGCAGGACTGCCGATTTATTCAGACGTTCATTGAATCCTTCCAATTCCAGGCGAGCATTGTTGGCTGCTTCCCCCGCAGCCCGCGCTTCTCGCAGTGCGATCTCCTTCTGATCGCGTTCCCGAATGGCAACTTGAGCCTGCCAAACGCTCAGGCCAGTTCCAAAAATCAGAGCCCCAGCGACCAGAGACGCCGTTGACAGCGCCACTCGGTTACGCCTGAAAAACTTCGAAAATCGATACCACGATGACGGCGGACGGGCTTCGATTGGCTGATCACTCAGAAATCGGGCCACGTCTTCTGCCATGGCTCCTGCCGTCGAATAACGACGATTGCGGTCCTTATCCAGCGCCTTCAATACGATCCAGTCGAGGTCGCGTTTCATCGACGATCCAAGTCGAGCCGGTTCGAGTCGCCGATTGTGCGCAACGGTCATCGCGAGGTCGTTGTTCAGTGTGCTCAGTCGATTGCTGGGCCGGGGCGGGTCTTCCTCGCGGATGATTCGACGCAGTTCATCAAAACCCGCACTCTGCAGACGTTCAGGGGCAAAAGGCGTCGAACCCGTCAGCACTTCGTAAAGCAGCACGCCCAGCGAATAAATGTCACTGCGCGTATCAACATCCGTTGCGCTCATCTCGGCTTGCTCCGGACTCAGATAGGCAGGAGTGCCCACCATTGATGCGAATCGCGTGTAGATTGTTTTTCCGGCAAGGCTCGGCCCAATCACCTTTGCGATTCCAAAATCGATCACCTTGGCAACCGGTTGTCCATCCTGCAGCGTTACCAGAATATTGGACGGCTTGAGATCCCGATGGATGATTCCTTTCTGATGAGCATGCTGCACGGCATGGCAAACCGTTACGAACAACTCGAGGCGGCCTGACATGTCAAGCTGTTGGTTGTCGCAAAAGTCCGTAAACGGCACGCCACGTACCAGTTCCATCACAAAATACGGCTGGGCTGTCTCCGTAACTCCGGCATCGAAGACGCGCGCGATCCCAGGATGGTCCATCAAGGCAAGCGCCTGTCGCTCCGCTTCAAAACGACTCAGGACTTCTCAGATTCCATTCCGGGTTTGATGATTTTCAAAGCCACCCGGCGACGCACGGGCTGCAGCTGATCGGCAACGTAGACGAGTCCAAATCCTCCTTTGCAAGCTTGATCAGAGCCGCATCAAGATCGAGCAGAGCGTCAACGTCTGCCAGGTCAACGATGGCATCGCCATCAGATAGCGTTCGCTGACTCAGGGCACCGCCACGTTTGAGGCTCTTTCGACAGGGTGCATTCTCGATCAGGATCCTTCGCATTGCTTCCGCTGCGGCAGCGAAAAAGTGAGCACGACTATCCCACTTTACCTCGACGTCGCCAACGAGTCGCAGATACGCTTCATGAACCAGCGCTGTCGGCTGCATTGTCTGCGCCGAGTTTTCTCTGCCTAACCTGACGTGTGCCAACTGCCGCAGTTCTGCATACACAAGCGGCAAAAGATCGGCAGCAGCAGTCTCATCACCTCGTTGAATCTCGGTCAGAATCTGCGTTACGTCGGACATCTGAGATTCCAATACGCATGTTCTTTGTCTGCTGCCATTGTAGGTGAATTCCGCAATCCACGCTTCTTCAGGTACGAATCTTACTCATGTTCCCTTCCATAATGCGAAATCTGCCAACCACCGGGGACAGGAATTGCCGCCTGTTATGCTAATTTCCGCCCTGAGCATCAATCAACCCATCAATCGGCCAGTCTGGGAACCAGAGATCTCATCAAGGCAGGCTCAGGGTCCAGAAAAGCAAGCCACTAAAGCACATGCATAGACTGTGGACGAGCGAAGCAGGCTGAAACAGGCGGATGCCGTCAGCTTCACGACGGATCGAAGTAATTCGGCACGTCGAGCTGTGATCATCACCAGCAAATACCGGCGTTTAACTGCCAGCCACCATCGCGGCTTGCCCGCATGGAGCAGTGATTCCATTGATCATCGCTCGATGGGGACGAGCCCCATCGTGGGGGAAATCTGCTTTAATCCACGCCATTGGACCTCGGGGGGGAGAAGGGACAAAACAGCGCAACTTCAAAAGCCACAGGCGACGATGCAGGCGACAGCGCAATGAGACGCAGTCGCCTGC
>JANOUN010000183.1:0-2598 GCA_031416875.1 Planctomycetota bacterium
GATGACGATAAAGCAAACCCCGGCTGCGGCGGGTGTTGGCAGTGGTGATGGCTCGCGAATGAGTTTGCGAAATGCACGAATCGGGTGAAACGACTCGGAGTCCGGAAAGAGCATTCGTTCATCTTTGAATTGCTCCACCGCCAGCATAATTGCCAGAACACTCCAGCCGGCACTGGCCAACAGCACCAGAGTCAGGTTGCCGAACAGCATCCCACTCATGCCATCCCTGAGCAGGGCTTTCAGCCACAGGACGGGGCCCACGACCGGCAGCAATGCATGAAAGGCGGTCAATTCAACGCCCGGAAGCAGGCAGCTGGTCGTCAATGTCAACGCAACCCCCATCAGCGGTGCGACATAGAATTGTGCCTCTTTCGTACTGCGGGCAAATGAAGCCAGCGCCAGCGACAAGGCACTGAACGGTGCTGAGATCAGAACCATCAGCACGATGACCCATGCCAGGGTTCCAAATGAAGGGAATTCCAGCGTTTGTCCGATGACACCATTCCCTTGAGTGACGCTCGATAGTGCGGATTGTGAGATCAGTCCCAGACTGATCAGATTCAGCATGGCGCTAAAACAGGAAAACGTCATGACCAGCAGGAACTTACCAAGCAGGATCTCAACGCGACTGGCCGGACAGACCAGCAGTGTTTCCAGGGTGCCGCGTTCGCGCTCGCCCGCACACAGATCGATGGCCGGGTAAAATGCCCCAAGGACCGTCATCAGGACAATCAGGGCAGGAAAGATAATGGCCCAGATGTTTGACGACCGCTCGACCCTGGTTGCGACGTCGACAGCCTCAGGGTCCATCGGAGGGAATGACTTGCCGTCCAGAAGGTCAGTCATCAGGTCTTCGGTGATCGCACGCTGCCATCGGACAAGCCCTGTGACCATGCGTTGACCTGCATGGACAGATCGTGAGTTGGCACTGCTGTACACGACGACCGGCGCGGGAAGTGATTCCGGATCCGCTCCCGTCCCCGTCGCATGGGATACGCTGTCAGGCTGCCGCACCGGAAAACCGTCCGGAATGATCACAATGGCGTGCAGTTTATATTCGGCGAGAGTCTTCGTAACAAGCTCTGTCAGTTCTGTCGGATGACTGATGTGAATCCCGTTTTTCGGGTCGCTGAATAAGCTGATCTGTGTCTTCCAGGACTCGTGGGAACTCGCAAGAATTCGCTCAATCTCAAAGATGCTCTCTCGTAGACCCGACGCGGACCCTGCGGGTCCGGCAGACGCGGGCGCCATGATGTTCAGACCGGATGATTCGCCATCACTCATCCAGGGTGAGGTTGTCGTATCTCCATTCAGAAACGGAAGCACATCCGGATTGGGGGTGCCTGCGACCGCAACCGTTGTGGGCTGAACGACAAATGATCCGGCAAGATGAACCAGCCCGACCCCGAGAACCAGGTACAAAGCAAATGGAAGACCAATCAGCACAAAAATCGTGCGACGATCCCGCAGTTGATCCACCGACTCTCTTCGGAAAATCAGATAGACTCGCGACCAGTTGACCATGTGACGGAAAGCCCCATTAAAACTCCACGCAGACAGGCATCTCCCTCGGGCACGTTTCTCCAAAATCTGCAGTCACCATGTGTTCCGCCATTGAGGCAGACTTCTCCGTCCGGAATCACAAAAGACGGCTCATCCCGCGCTGCCGCAGGACGATGCAGAACACCATCAGTTCAATCGTCAGATGGAGCTGCTGTGGGTCATCGCCGTCCCTGTCCAAAGGGTGCCAATGCAAAAAAGAACAATGGCCTGGCCCACTTACCGCCTCAGGACACAGAAACCGCCAGCGTCAGACGCCAGAGCAGCCATGGGGACTCCGGGCAACGACCGGCACGCAGATGTTGGCGGGGTTCTGTGGAAGAAATCGGTCGCAGCAATTGAGTCATCAAGTCGGGTCGTGAGGGGATTTGAGCCGCCGGGACCACGCAAACCTCAGGCGTATGCGTGCCCTGGAAAAGCGATCAGTGACCGGAGGTCGATTCATATCTCCACAACCGTCGAATTCCCGGGCCGCTGCTCGAAGTCGCTGCACCATTCCTGTCGGAAAGTCTTGGGCCAGACACCTTTGTTGGAAATGACCGATTCCTCGGACTGAATGGAAATCAGGTTCGATGGACTCTTCGCCCGGCATTCACCGACAGCGGATGTGATCCGTTGCCAATGCCGACAAAACTGACACACCCGTTCTGCGGGTTCCGACATGCTGCGGTCCTGTTTCAGTTGATTAATTTTTTGAATCGTGCGGTCGCTCCGCACACAATACTCCGTTGATCGACGTCGCAGGACGTGAACTTTGAATCAGCCCGAGTCAGTTTCCAAAGTATCCGCGCCAAGCGGCATCCATGATCGCAGGTGTCATTTCCATCGGTAAGCGTCTCAGTTGACAGATGTCGAGACACCGCTGGACGAGGTCGCCGGCCTCGGAAAATCTCAATTCCCGCTGCTGATCCGCATACATTTCGAGCACGCCGCCGATCACTTCAGGGCCCCCCGTTATCCCGGCCTTTTCAGCGCAGCGACAGAACACCACGCGATACTGGTCGGGAGATGGCCCGTGGATATGAAGCCGGTATCCCA
>JANOUN010000184.1:0-3916 GCA_031416875.1 Planctomycetota bacterium
GCAGCGATCGGGACGGCTGGAGGCTGGACGCTTCCGTCGATCCTCAAGGCTGAAGAAGCGACCGGCAGAAAGACTGCACCCAAGTCTGTCATCATGATTTATCTGGTGGGAGGACCGCCCCATCAGGACATGTTTGACCTGAAGCCTGAAGCTCCCAGGGAAATCGCCGGTCCGTGGCGACCGATCGCCACGACGGTTCCTGGCATGGAAATCTGTGAAGCGTTTCCGAAACTCGCAGGCATCGCGGACAAGCTGACGATCATTCGCTCCCTCGTCGGCAATCAGGCAGATCACGATGCGATTCAGGTCTTCAATGGCCGTAATCCAAAAAAGCCGAAACCAAACGGAGGTTGGCCTCAGTTTGGTTCCATGGTCTCCCGAGTTGCCGGATCAGCCACACCGACAGCGCCGCCGTATGTCAGTCTGTGCTATCCATGCACGCATGGGCCGTACAATGAACCAGGGCCAGGCTTCCTTGGCACCGCTCAGGCTCCGTTTCGCCCGCTGGGTCCAACCAAAGACGATATGGTTTTGAACGGTGTTTCGCTGGACCGCCTTGCCGATCGGAAGTCGCTGCTGCGAAGTGTCGATCAGCTGAGGCGCGACATTGATGCCACGATGACCATGACGGGGATGGACACGTTTACCGAGCAGGCGATGGGACTTCTGACATCCTCCAGACTTGCGGAAGCACTTGATCTTTCCAAAGAAGACCCAAAAGTCGTGGAGCGCTATGGCAAGGGCGATCCGACCATTTTCATGGACGGCAATGGCGCACCGCGTGTGCCACAGAGCCTGCTGGTGGCGCGCCGCTTAATCGAAGCAGGAGTCCGCGTCGTCACGCTGAACTACAGCAAATGGGACTGGCACGGCGGCACCAATGCCGAGGGGCGCGCCAACAACTCAATCTTTGTGCGGGAGCAGGAAGATTTTCCGGTGTTCGATCAGTGCGTGAGTGCGCTCATCGAAGATCTGCATCAACGAGGACTGGCAAACGACTGTGCCGTGGTCGTCTGGGGCGAGTTTGGCAGAACGCCGAAGATCAGCAACATCGTGGGCCGCGACCACTGGCCGCAGGTCAACTGTGCCCTGATGGCCGGCGGAGGAATGCGGCATGGTCAGGTGATCGGCGCGACAGACCGCATTGCCGGCGAAGCGATTGCCAGACCTGTCACTTTTGGTGAAGTCTATGCCACGCTGTTCCATCATCTGGGCATCAACGTGGATCGCACGACGATCGCCGACAACAACGGTCGCCCCCAGTATCTGGTCGAGGATGGCGGAAAAGTGATGCCGGAACTGGTGTGAGACGTTTCACATCGGGCTGATCTGGGGTAGACTGCACCTACAGGAGGATCTTGACCATGAGCCATGCCACGACAACTGCTCCCCCCGTGTTCGTTGACGTCACCGTAAATCTCACGGCGATTGTCCGACCTGAACCGGACGTCGGCGGCTATTCTGCTTCCATCCCGGCACTTCCTGGCTGCCATACCCAAGGTGAAACTCTCGACGAGGTTCGCGCAAACCTCCGCGAGGCCGCCGACGGGTGGCTCGCCGTGGCCCACGATGACGGGCTCGCCCGCAATGCAGCCGTAGAAGCCCCGTGAAGATCATCTCGGGCAAACGCATGTGCCGCATTCTCGAACAACGCGACTGGACGTTGGCACGTATTAACGGCGCCCACCACATTTATCGACACACGGCCACTGGCCGCAGGACCGTGGTGCCCGTGCATGGCAATCAAGATCTGAAGCCCGGCACCCAGCGTAGCATCATGCGCGACGCTGGGTTGACTGACGCCGACGTCTAACCTCAAGTGCGGTGCATTTCGGCCTCCACATCATCATTGGCGAACTCCAAGTGAAAAACGCCACAGATTGCGGCAGGTGCAAGATTCAACATCGACATCCCCTGCGCGAACCAAGCCGAACGACAAACCTCACGTGCCCGGCGGGCGCGGGGAGCTATGAACACCAGAAAAACTACATGCCCGCCTGGTCAGGTGCAGCGTTTGGTTCGGTACGTTTGTTGTCCAGCGGTGGCATGACTGCGAAGAACCTGTGGCAGCGTGCCACGATTTCGTCGA
This sequence comes from Planctomycetota bacterium, assembly GCA_031416875.1. GTDB lineage: Bacteria > Planctomycetota > Planctomycetia > Planctomycetales > Planctomycetaceae > SXXK01. The sequence continues at coordinate 2,090 of JANOUN010000184.1, forward strand.
GCGAGGCCGCGCGGAACACCTCGGTGTGCAGGCGCTCACAGCCAGCAGCCACTGAATCAATAGCCGTTTTCTCCCAGAGTCTGCGGCACGGCCAAGTCTGAACGACGGTGGCGAACGGAGCCGAGCATCGCAACTGCCGGAGTCGTTCCGGCATGCTGGCGGCGAAACCCACTTTGAAACGACCAGGATCAATTTCTGGCTCCAGCCGGATCAGATAAAAGACACCGAACTCGACAGACCATTGTTCCTCACCTTCACCATCGTCCTCGTCGCTCTCTCGCTTCGTTGTGACGGCCAGCCGAGCCACAAGCCGCTGGTAGTCTTCCTGTTTAATGTAGGCGATGGCTTGTCCAGCATTGGACGAACTTCGCTCCTTCCGCGTCTCGATGCCGAGCTTCTTCAGCGTCCTGAACACGGTGGCGCGCAGGTAGCCGTGATGAAGGGCAATATCGATCACGGATAACCATTCGCCTTCCATCCGCAATGACCTCTACCGCCGAACTCTGAATTACACGCGCCGTGTTATATTGGCCAGGAGGGGCAAGAACACGGGCGACATGATGGTTTGTTCCAATATCACACGGCGAGTTCAATATCAAATATGGGACGCGCCGCGGATTTCACGGTATCAACATGCCCGAGGGGTGTCAATTTGCGCAAACTCGTAACAGGCTGCGAGGTGCAGGATGCCTCTGAATGAAATGGCAAGACTGGCTAACAGCAGTGGCTTGACAAAGAATCACCCAAAATGGTGGCCGAATTGGATGGGAGCCTTTTGCGCGCTCCTTTAATCAAGTGGATGCGCCGCGAATCGACATCTCGCGGGAAAGACCGAAGCAGGGAAGCCGCTGGTGAAAATGCGTGTAGAATCGACGTCCCCGCGTGAATGACTCGTGGTCACAGGAACGTGCCGGAAGGAGCCCAGCGTGTTTCCTGGTTCTGCCAACACGCAGTTGGGTAGTACGTGCCACGGTCGGCCAGTTTTTGAACGTGCACAAACTGTAGGGTGTGACAAGCAACGCGCAGGCACACCGATTTACAGACATGGTGTGCCTGCGCTGGCGCTTGTCACACCCTACAAATCCACAAACTGGCCAGCCGTGTCGTAAGTGCCGCCCGAGATATGCAATGTTGCTTTTGTCGAGTAGAATGATACTCCCTCATGCGAGTCCTGTTCGCCCATTCCTGCCTTCCAACCTGCTGAACGGTGCCGTCTCATGGGCCGAAATGGAGCCCTCTAATGAATACTTTCAGTGCACTCCTCGCTCAGGACGTGATGAGTTCGCCGGTGTTGTCGATTTCACCTGAATCCAGTGTTGACCAACTCGAACAGGAATTCGTGCGACATGGTGTGAGTGCGATGCCCGTCGTCCAGCACCGACAGATTGTCGGCATCATCAGCCGCAGCGACCTGATGCTGTTGCCGGTTCTCTCGGCGGCCATTGAATCATGCGTGATAGCCGCCGGAATTTCTGGCCAGCCGCAGCCGACATTCCGGGTCTGTGACCTGATGAATCGCGACGTCGTCCAGTGCTCACCCGAAACAGAACTCGCACTGGTCGCAGCCGATATGGTGAATCGGCATGTCCATCATGTCGTGGTGGTCCGAAACAACGAGCCCGTCGGCGTCATCAGCAGTCTCGACATTGTGCAGTTGACTGTGTAGGAATCACAAAAGTAGAATCACAAAAGGGACATTCTGCTTTACTGAATAAGCAGAATGTCCCCTTATTGTCTCCCCTGATTAGTCATCGGAAAACGGTCCTTCAATCGAAGGGAAGTTCAGAGTTGGTCAGATCGCCAAAGGAATTGCCAGGCGAGACGAAG
>JANOUN010000185.1:0-4357 GCA_031416875.1 Planctomycetota bacterium
TTCCGGCGATCGCCGGACAGCTGCCGGAACTGCGCTGCGCTTGGTCCGGCCTACAAATTGAACCCCAATTCGTTGGCTTGACAGGGCACTTGATCGCACTCCAGAGGCTACCGGGTCACAGCACCGATGTCTTCGAAGTGCATGCGAATGTCCCGCAGCGTGGCGGGTTGGAACATGGTGGTGCCAAAACGCGTGGACAGGATTTTCTTTTTCACGGATTCTTCGTCTTCTGCCGCGAAAACAGCCAGACAGGGGACTTTTTGCGATCGGGCATATGCCTGGACCTGAGGAAAAATCTGCAGCACTTCATCCGTGTTCCGGTCGGCCAGAAACAGGATGCCATCCGGCGGTGTCGATTTGAGCAGCGTCAAAGCCTTTTCAGGCGAATGCACGAATGCGACATCAAAGCCCTTATTGACAAAATACTCTTTCACTTTCACGCAGCGTTTTTTTAACGTATCAACGACGAGCATCCTGAAATCCGGTTTAAGCTCGATCGTCATGGGCTGTTTTTCGCCGGGTGAATCTTCGATCGTCTGACCAAGTTCCAGCATGACAGCGCGAAGATCACGAAGCACCTCGGTCGCCGTCTGATATCGCGCTGAAGGGCTGACTTCCATCAGCCGACCACAGATCCGGGCGATCGATTGAGGCAAGTCTGGACGCAATGATTCAACCGGGCGAGTGTTTGTATAGCGACTCAGCAGCATCTTTTCTTCACGGTCCCTCGTACGCGACCAGGGGCCTTCGCCGGTGAGCAGCTCGTAATAGATGGCCCCGGCAAAGAATAAATCGCTGCGTGGATCATTCCGGGGCGCATTTGTGCCGCGTTCGAGCGATGCGTATTCCAGAGCCCGCTGCACGTCGTCGCTGGTACCCGCCTGACTGGCCGATTCGGCTCCGGCCAACCCGAAGTCCACGAGCTTGGCGACGCCGGTGCTGCTCATCAACACATTCGTCAGCTTCAGATCGCGATGCGACGCGCCCATTTTCAGCGCGTATTCCAAACCCTGGCAAACGTGCAGAATGCAGCGGGTCGCTTCAGGCGGCGACAGTGTGCGTCGGATCTTCATAAAGTCACGCAGGTTGCCACCTTCGACAAATTCCATCGTGAAGAAATGGAATCGCCCCTCGTTGCCAATTTCGTAAATCGGGACAATATTGGGATGCACGAACTTCTGGCAAATTCGAGCCTCCCGTTCGAAGCTCGCAACCGTTCTGGGGTCGTCGGCCCAGCGTTCACGAAGCAGTTTAAGGGCCACCACACGATTGTCGTCCAGCGAAGCCGCGCGAAACACGCGGGCAAAGCTTCCGGATGCATTGCGATAAAGCAACTTGTACTTTCCCAGCACAAGTCCTTCCGTTTCGCCTTTCAGGATGCGACCTGTCTGAAGCGGGGTGAGTAATTGCCGACGCTCCAGCAGCTGCAGCATCGATTCGACGCTGCCCTGATCTTCCAACTGGCTGCCCAGCGCATCCCAATCCGTCGGCGACAGCAGTCGCGACGACAGGAGAAAGGACCTGAGTCCATCTTTCGACTTAATCTGCGGCATGAACCGTTTGTCGTTTAGTTTACGGTTGCGGAATTCTGCAGCAGTCAGTGATGCAGTTTGAAGCATGATGGGTGTCCCCGGGATCGATCTGATTTCACAGAACTGCGAAAATCAGCATTGAGATCATTCTCAGTGCAAGATCGATTCCATTCCCCCCGGAAATCTCTCTGAGCGGCGGACTGCCTCAAATCCTATCACGTTCCGATGCCATGACAACAGAATGTGCAAGGAAACTTTGAGGGCAACTGATAGTATTCGTCCCAGTATGAATCTGCGAACGAGAAACGCCATACATTGCTCGAAATATTCCACAGAATCAAGGCTGGACGAGTCACTACGACTGGGTTAACCGGATTGGCTGGCAAAAGTTCCTTTGCAGCCTGCCAGCCTGCTCGTCGCTCGACCGGCAGAGATTCCAAAACGACAGCGTGATTCCGGCTTCATCGGCGACTACGGACACCGTAGGACGGAGGTGACCTCGCACAGGCGTGAACGGGAATACGAGTCGGCGAAATGACGTGGCCTGCGTTTTTCCCGCGACTTTTGAACTCCGTCCTTTGAAGGGAATTGATTCTGACACAATGCCGGTATTCTGTCCCGCTGTAGAACATTCCTGAATATCGCGATCTGCGGCCAATGCAACGTGTTTGAATTCTCGAATCAAAATCGCAACGAAGATGTACTTGTCACAGGCATGGGACTTGTCACGCCTCTTGGTTGCTCTGCCGATGCGACCTGGAACGCAATGATTGCCGGTCACAGGGCGTGCCGCGGGCTGACACGAGGCGACATCGATCACTTTGATCAGTTGTCGGCCATCAATGGTCTGGCTTTGTATGGCGCAACGGTGAACCATGAGACCGTGGCCAGGCGACTGGACGGTTCGAAGCTCCTGGAATCAGTCCGGGCAGACATCTCGACGACCTGGCGATCAGAGCCGATGATTGCAATGTCACTCGTGGCTTTTGCTGAAGCGATGTCGCATGCCGGACTGCGGTGTCATGGCCTGAAGCCGGAACGCACGGCCGTCGTTTTCGGCAGCAGCAAGGGCGGACTGCGATCGACCGAGCGGATGGCGCAATCCTTAATAATGGCTCGCCCCAAACGCATACCGCAGTTGACGCCGGTCGGCATGGCAGACCACACTCAGGAGCATCTTTGCCGTCCCGCGTTTCCACATCAAAACGATCCCGGTGATTTGTGGAGCTGCGGCGTGCAGCCTGATAGTCCGACACGCGCCATTACAGCACTGACGGGAGCATTGGTCGCCAGCTCATGTCCCGTCGCGGCGTGTGCCACGGGACTCATCGCCATGTTGCAGGGGGCCGCCATGATTCATCGCGGCGAATGTGATGTGTGCATCGTGGGCAGCGCAGATGCGGGACTGCGATCATCCGTGCTGGCGTCGTTCCATCGACTGCGAGTGACATCGCGACACCGTGATGCGGCGACAGCCTGCCGTCCGTTCGACAAGTCGCGTGACGGCTTTGTCATCGGCGAAGGTGCCGGCGTGGCGGTGCTGGAATCCCGCGCTCATGCGAGGTCCCGCGGTGCGAAGGCGGTCGCAAGAATCGTTGCGGGAGGATGGCTCAACGATCCCACCGGGATGACGCAGATCGACGAAAGCGGTGCCGTGGTCAGCGAGCTGCTGCAGCGCACACTGACATCAAAGGGTCGCAGCCCTGATATCCTGAGCCTCCACGGGACCGGAACGGAATCGAACGATCTTGCCGAAGCACGCGGCATTCAAACGGCGTTCGGGACCACGATGCCTCAGTGCTTTGGCATGAAAGGCGCGCTTGGGCACCTGCTGGGCGCAGCTGGCAGCGTGGAAACGTTGCTGACCCTGCTCGCACTCCATCATCAGCAAATCCCCGGCACAATGAATCTGACCAGCGTTGATGAACGTTGCCGGATTCCACTGCAGCCAATATCTCGCAGGCTGCCACACATGCAACAGGCCGCGAAGCTGTCATTGGGCTTCGGCGGCCATGTTGCGTGCGGGCTGTTTGAACGATTCTAGCGCTCTGTCAAGGCTTGGAAAAGGGGTCAGGAACCAATAGTGCGCAGCACCCTTCGGGCCATTTGGCTATTGGTTCCTGACCCCTTTTCCAAGCCAGAGCCCTAGATCGTATCCAGAATCTTGCCGATATTGCTGAAGATAACGAAGTCGGCGTCGTTGGGCACAACGTCTTTTGTGACTGTAAGGTTCGCAGCCGTGGACGGTGCGGTTGTGGTCAGCGTCAGCAAGGTGTCTGATTGAATCGACTGCACGAAGAATGCGCGTCCGCTGCCGATCACAATCGATTGTCCAACTGCCAGTTCCGTGGTGAACAGTGTGCCAGTTCCTGTAACCACTGCACTGTTCGAAGTGACGGCGACCGTTCCGGTGATCAGCGTGTTTGCCGGACTGAATTCAGCTAACGGCACTTCACCCAGTGCTGTTGAAGCGTAGAGCGTGTTAAGATTTCGCTGTGTCAGATCGCTGATCCGGCTCGCCACGGTGAGTCCGTCGCCAATCACGCGTCCAAATACTGTGTAATTTCCCGGATCAAACCCCGCTCCATTGTCTGACGTATTGACAAACCACTGACTTGTCCCACTGTCCGGCTGACTTCCGCCGCCACTGGCGCCCAGCAAGGCCATCGAGAGCGTTCCGCTGACATTGGAATTTGCCGCCATGAATTCATTCGGGACCGGGTCCGTTGTCACGACAGAACTGACTTGACCATTCACGACCTTAAATCCGCCGCCCTGAATGAACCTGGCACTCCCGGCGTTGGTTCGATGGACGAACATGTTCT
>JANOUN010000186.1:0-6904 GCA_031416875.1 Planctomycetota bacterium
TCGATCTTGATCAGCTTCACCACCTGCTGCAGACCGCCGAGACAATCCGTACGACCTGTACTCGAAATCGCCGGAACCGCCCGACTGGAACAAACTCCGGCGCTACTACGCCGACCTGCTGGGAAAATACCTCCCGGAGAAACTGGCGTTCTGAGGCAAAGGAAAAAACCGTTGAAAGTTGCTTCGTGACAACCAGTTGGCGTACATCGTTGTGAAGAGGAACGTCCATGCCGCAATCTCTGTCACAGGTTTGGCTCCATATTGTGTTCAGCACCAAGGACCGTCATGCATTTCTGCAGAACGCGGATTTTCGTGATGAAATGTTCAGAATGCTCAGTCACCATGTCTCGGAAATCGGCTGCTTTCCGAAACTCTCAGGCGGATGGATTGATCACGTGCATGGCGTGTGCGGCCTGTCCCGAACGGTTACGATTGCCCAGCTCGTCGAGCATTTGAAAACGGAAACGTCGAGATGGGTAAAGAAACAACCCAGCGGCGCAAAGTCGTTCACGTGGCAGGCCGGATACGGGGCATTTTCGGTCAGCCAGTCGAATCTCGATCGTGTTGTTGCCTATGTCGAGCAGCAGGAGAAACACCATCGAAAACGGACCTACCAGGACGAGTTTCGAGAGTTATGCCGCAAGCACAATCTGGAAATTGACGAACGATATGTTTGGGATTGAGTAGACCTGGCCCGCCGCTGCGCTTTGGGCCAGGCTATGCGAACGAATGGGCCCTTGGCCCGGAATCGGACTATGGCTTCATGCGCAGGATGCGATTGTGGCCCATATCGACGACGTAGAGCCAGCCATTTTCCCATGTGACTCCGTGCGGATGGCTGAGCTTAATCCGAGCATCGCCCTGCCCTTTTCCGAGGATCGTCGTCACTTCGTGGGTCTGCGAATCCAGGCGTCGGATGGCTGCGTTTTCGTCATCGGCGATATAGACATTGTCGGCCTCATCAACGCACAGATGTTTGGGCGATTCAAACTGTGATGTCAGCCCCGGGCCGTCGGTAAATCCTTGCGTCCCGGTTCCGGCGACTGTCTTGATCGTTCCATCAGGTAACACTGCTCGAAGTGCATGGCCACCGCGTTCAAGGATCCAGAGATTTCCCTTCGAATCCTGCGCGACGGCCCGCGGATCGACAAGGGGGCTTTGTACGGCAGGATCGCCGTCCTTTGGCACTCCTTTTCTGCCATTGCCTGCCACTGTCGTCACCAGTCCGGACTTCAGATCAACAGCCCGGATTCGGCGATTGTTGAGATCGGCAATGTGAAGCACATCGTTGGTCGGATTCAGCGTGATGCACATCACGAAGTCAAACGTGGCCTTTGTGGCCGGACCGCCGTCGCCGCTGAATCCCTTCTGCCCTGTCCCTGCCATTGTCGAAATCACACCCGTTGCAGAATCCACCTTGCGGACGCAGTGATTCCAGCTGTCAGCGATGTACAGGTCGCCATTGGGCGTGACCGCGCAGTTGTGCATGCCATTGAATGTCGCCTTTACCAGCGGCCCGCCATCACCGGTGTAGCTTCGTGACCCGTCGCCACCTGCATGGTGCAGCTTGTTCGCGACATCAAACTTGTGAACTCGCCCGCCTTCCAGTTCGACAATCCACATCTCGCCGTCGGCGTTAAAATCCACTCCAAACGGTGACGTCAGCGGGCTGTCTTTCGGATCCCAGCTTCCGCCCTCGCCAGCCATCAGCCCACCGATCACAATCTCGGCATCGCCCGCCTGCAGCTGCGCACAGGACAGCGTTGACAAAAATAACAGCGCGAGCGGCAACCGCAGGCATTTGATTGTCTGCTGAGACGTGATGAACTGGTTCTCGATCACCATTGTTTTCATTGTTGTTTTCCGGTTGAATCGCGGTCGCGGCGTGCTGCCGCGATTCCTGTAGCCTGGCCATTCATGTCCGAGATATTGGCCAGGCACTGTCACATGATCGAACGGCTGCCAAGGCACAAAACCTTCGCTTCGACAGTGTTTCATGGTCGTGCGACGGACATGAATGTCCATCCTACATAAGATCGTTCCGCCATCGCACCGAAATCTTGACTCATCGGTAACATGTTCTGCAAAGTAAGCGTCGCTCTCCGAACTGACGACCCGCGGCAGGCTGCCTCAACTGGGTAAAGCTGAAATCCTATTCGTCGCGCGGTTCATTCTGTGCCAGTCTCAGGCTGCGACCGTCCACAATAATTTTCCCATCCAGCAGTGTCTGAGCCGACGCAAAGTGTTTCACCTGGCAGCCGATCTCTTTTCGCAGAGTGGTTGTCGAAACCTTCGCCCTGCCCTGTTGTAATTCGCGTTGCAGAATGTTCAGGATATCTGCTGCGACGGCCCGTGCTTCGTCTGAATCTTCAGATTTCGATGACGAAGCTTTCGTTGTCGCTTCGAATTGCGTCTTTGGATTCACACAGTCCGGATCAGCTCCAGGAATGACAATTCGTGATGCACCGCCGCTGCGACGTTTTTCCACTCTGATCTGCACGGGAATCGCATCCGTCATTTCAGTCACATGAGAAATCACGCCAACTTTGCGGCCTTGAGCTTCCAGGTGCGTCAATGCATTCATCGCGATTGACAGCGTTTCCGGATCAAGACTGCCAAACCCCTCGTCAATGAACAGCGATTCAATTCGCAGCCGATTGGACGTGAGCGATGCCAGGCCCAGTGCCAGAGCCAGGGAGACCAAAAACGATTCTCCCCCGGAAAGCGAGTGAATCGAACGCCGTTCTTCTCCCATGTCGCAGTCGATGACGATCAGATTCAGTGACTCCGGAAGACGTTCCAGGCGATAACGTGCCGACAGTTGAGTTAACTGATGATTCGCATAGCCCAGCAGGACGTCCAGCGTGCGGCGCTGAGCGATCATGCGGAATTTGTCGCCTTCTTTGGAACCGATAAGTTCATTCAGCTTGAGCCATGGTTCGGCTACGGTGAGTTGTTCGGCCAGCCGCTGCGTCAACTCAGTGTTCTGATTCCGCAGTCGATCGTCGTTCTTTATCACATCCTGAGCGGCTTCCTGCACATTTTTCGCCGCTTCGAGCTCGCCCTTGGCTTGCTGCTCGGCCTCAAGGACAACAGCTTCATCGTCGGGCACAGGTCGCTTGTCAACGTGTTGCTGCAACTGCTGCTGGTGGACATCACAGGCACTGGATGTTGAGGTGACTCGTTCATCCAGGCTCTTGAAGTGCGTGCGTTCAGTCTCGAACCATGCCGCATCACGAGCGAGCATTTGATCGACATCGGCGATCGTCAGCGTGCGTGACGAACCTGCGTTGAATGATTCCAGCCAGGCTGACATCGCGGCTTGAGCGGTCTTCAAGCCGTCTGCAGTCTGCTCGGCGTTCTTCTCTGTAGTTTTGTGTGCTTCTTCCGCAGCCGCCAAAAGTATTTCAGCAGCGTGTTTTGCTGCCGTGAGTTCATCCACGGCTTGACCCGCCGATGCCAAACGTGCCGCAAACTCCTGCTGCACAACATCGACGGCGCGGCCTTCAAACAGATGCTGCCGCTGCTGCAAATGCCTGTCACGATCACCGACAGCTGCCGTGTGTTCGATCTCGCAGGCCGTCCGCGCGTGACTCACCCTGATCATTGCCTCTTCGAGCGGCTCGATGGTCGCATTTGCTGTCAGAAGGCTGGTTGTGAGCCCGTCCAGTTGCCCCTGAATTTCGCCGCATGATTTGGTGGCGACCAAAAATGTGTCTCGAAACACCGCAGGACCGGCGGTAAATTCGTCTTTGGCATGCGGCTTCGCGCTGAACAGCCCGCCCAATGCAGCCAATGCGTCACGCGATGCTTCGTCTGCCTTGTTCAACGCTGATTCAGAGTCCGCGTGTTTCGTGGCTGTAATACTCGTCTGCATTTCCAGTTCGGTCACAGCGTGCTGACGCGATTGATGTAGTGCCGCAATTTTCTCGACAAGCTCACGAAGCTTTTGAGTCAACTTCGCCGCATCTCGCTGAGCTTTTTCATCCGCTGTGATCTGCTTGAGCGACGTTGCCACAGCGTCCAGTTTGCTCTTTACGACGCCTTGCCGTTCCACTTCGGGCAACGCCAGGACCGTCGCGACTTCAGCATGATCGACAGACGAAAACACGGCGCTGTCGATCGTCGCCAGCAACTTCTTGCGGACCTGCTGCTGTTTGGTAATTTGCTCTAGTCTCGACTGCGAACTTGCAACAAGTCGCTGAACTTCGTGGTTCAACTTGTCACGTCGTGCCTCCAGTTCTTTGCAGTGATCTTTGGCAGCCTTAACTGCCGTCACTTCGAAATCCGGTGCATGATCGCTGTACGGATGCGACTCAGAACCACAAACGGGACACGGCTGGTCCGGCTGCAATGACAAACGCAATCGCTTCGCATCATCATCGACTGCGGCAACGATGCGTTCCAACTGATCTCGCGATACTTGAGCATCACGGATTGCCGCTGGAACATTCACCTCCTGATGCTGCCTCAGGGTCGTCGTGTCCTGAGTCTGCTGCGACTCCAGCTCAGCAATTTCCTTTTCGATGCTAACTGTATCATCGCGAAGCTTATGCCGTTCGGCCAATTCCTGCTGCAACGTCGTCATCACGCGCTGCGAAACGTCCAGCTCAACACGCTGCTGAGCCAACCTCTCGCCATCAAACTTTCGCTCCGCCGTTTCGGCGTCCTGACGTTCACTTACAGCAGCTTCCACCTGTTGCTGAACCTGCAGCAAGTCGTCGCGTTTCGCCTTGAGTATCTGCTGTTCGGTCTGCAATGTTTCCGTCAACAACTTCAGCTTGTCACGACGTTCAGTGGCCTCAGAACCTGCCGCGATCGCCGTATCCAGACGATGCTGCCATGTCGCAACCTCTTTCACAAACGGAACGTACGCCATCAGTTTTTCACGGCGCGCTTCCAGAAGCTTTTGCTCGTCAAGCAACGCCTGTTTTCGCCTGCCTGTATCATCACGTTTCGTTGTCGCGTCTTTCACGGCAGCCGTGGCGCTCGTCAGCGCGGCGCGGGCATTCTTAACTCGCAGCTGCAAAGGTTCGAGCTGCGCATCCAGCTCCAGTGCAAGTTTCAACTGCGGAGCCGCCGCCAACTGTTCCACTTGAACCTGCTTCAACGCTGCGGTCGCAGTCATAACGCGATCGGTAGCAGTCTTCAGCGTTTCATTGTGAGACTTCAGCGCCGCCTCAGCACTCTCAAACGCCGTTCGAGCGGTCTCAACAGCCTTCACCGCCCGGATTTCGTCATCCCGCAACGCACGCGCCGCATGACTGACGTTCTCGGTAAGCTGCAACTCCGCGCGCCGAGCCCACGCAGCATCACAAAGCTGCACTGCCGCCGTGAACTCCGCCCTCGCCTTCTCCACGGCAGCCAGCATCATTGCATATTGGCGAAACCATTCCGCCCGAGCTTCGTATTCCTTCAGGTTTAACTCCAGTTGCTTGACGTTGCTTGTCGCAGCCAACAACGCCACATCCGCTTTCGCCCGAGCTTCATCCGACAACGACCGAAATCCCTGCAGCTGAGCTTCCAGAGTATCGACTGCTTTCTTTTCGTTCGAATACCGAACAAACACCGCTCGCGAAATGACTTCAAAGTGTTCCGTGCCCGTCAGCGCCTGCAGAATCTCGGCTCGTTGTCTGTCGTCGGCTTTCAGGAAAGTCGCAAAGTCGTTCTGAGCCAGGAGGACGGCACGCGTAAACTGTTCGAACGTCAGGCCAATCTTTTCGACGATCGCGTCTTTGACCAGCGTCTTCTTGCCCCCTTCAGCGACAATCCCTTCGCCACCGGGCGCGATATGGCCGCGATACAGCGCCATTTCGACCTGCTGTAGCTTGCCGTCTGGTTTGTTATGACTGCGGCGGACGCTCCACCGCGCTGTCCATTGCTGCTGATCGACGCCGACAAACGCAACTTCGGCAAAACCATAGGCCGTGTTGCGCCGCAGCAGCATCCGCGTGTCGTTCTGACGTTCGCCGCTTGTCAACTCTGCCAGCCGACCGACCTCGTTCAGCCGGGGAGTTTGATCAAACAGCGCCAGACACAGGCCGTCCAGAAGCGTGCTCTTGCCGGCTCCGGTGGCTCCGCTGATGGAAAACAGGCCAGCGGTTCTGAGCGGATCTTTTGTAAAATCGACGGAGTGTGTGCCTGCGAGCGATGCAATGTTGCACACGGTGATGCGTTCAATTTTCATCAGCCGCGAGCCTCCTGCAGGAGGATTTCGCGGAAGGCTTTCAGCACGCGAGAGTCCGGATCGTTGCCGTATTTTTCGCGATACGCATCCTGAAAAATATCTTCCGGATCAATTGTCCTGAGGTCCGCGTGATGAGATGCGGGTGCGGATTGATCGGCTGCAGCGTGACGCTCGGGACTTTCCACTTTGATCGAGGCCAATCGCAACCGCTTGCCTTCCATCGCCTGTTCGATGCGACGTCTGCGCATCGGGTCAGGGCCTTCTTCAATGATTCGTACTTCCACAAACGGATGCTGTTCGAGCGGCAACGATTCGTCCGGGTTCAGTGCATCCAGTTGCGAAAGCACATCGTCAAGCAGCGCTGCACCGCTGGCTGGAATTCGCAACATCATTGCTGCGCGAGGAATCGGAATCTCGTCCGTAGAGGTCAGTTGCGAATTCATAAACGTCAACTTGACCAACTGATGACGGTAGCCGGCTTCGGCGAACGACAATGGGATCGGGCTGCCGCTGTAGCGAATTCGTCCATTGTCGAACTGCTGTGCACGATGCAGATGCCCCAGCGCCACATACGCGATCTGCGAGTCAAAGATGTCGGGACCAACGGCTTCGGCTCCGCCGATCACCAGCCTGCGTTCGGAGTCCCGCGATTCTTCCCCGCCATGCAGATGACAGTGCCCCAGCGCGATCAACGCCGCATCAGGGTTGAGTTCCGCT
>JANOUN010000187.1:0-5764 GCA_031416875.1 Planctomycetota bacterium
GGGAGAAGCTTGCGCAAAGACCTCTGCGTTTCTAGCGAAAGTCGAAGTAGGGTGTGTGCAGCGCAACGAAACACACCACTTTGCCGATCATCGTGGTGCGTTACGCATTGCTTCACGCACCCTACTTGCCTGCACAGCCGCCATGGCGGAGTCACCGGCACAAAAGTTGATTCCGTCGCGGGGACGTCAATTTGTCGAGACTCACGGAAACCGCAGGCAATTCGACGCGATCACCAGCAGTGACAGAAACCTTGTACTTCTTGTTGATGTCCCCGATTCGCTCATGCCAGATCCGAAAACTGTGCTCGCCGACTGGCAAATTATCGATTTGGAACTTGCCGTCCTTGTCAGTGAGCGCGGCATACGGATGGTCGATGATCAGCCAGTATGCGCTCATCCATGGATGGAAGTCGCATGTGACCTTGACAGGCAACGATTCCGCCCGCGAGTACTTGAAGATCTGAGGCTCCACCGAGTTAGGTGCGATCTGTAAAGATTTAGCCTGCTTTAACGGATATGGGTGCGTGTTGTGCGCCACCGGGTCATCCTGGCGAAATTCGATTGACTGGCCGGTGGGGCAGATCAGACAGTGCGGCACAAACTGGCACATTCGAGCGTTGAACTGGACAGCTTCTTTCGGTGGCACAACATGTTCCGGATGAATGCTCTTCGGCTTCTTCGCCAGATACACGAACACATTGGCGAGCCCCCTTGAATCCTTGTCAATGATCAAGTCTTCCGCCAGATGTTCCTCTGCTGCACAAACCTGTTTGTCCTTAACAGCCGCATCTTTGGCGATCAAGACCTCACGCTCCGGTATCTCGCCTTCCACAAGGATCTGTCCGCCGATCGAACCCCACTCGTCCGCAGTCGCAACGCAACAATGGACAATCAGCAGAAGCGTCGGAATGGCCTTGAGCATGATTTATTTCCGAGTGCGAAAGCGCCTGACAACCAGTCTTTGCTCAAGCATTCTAAGCGGATGGCACGATCTGCAACGAGTAACCGATGCGATGCAGCGATTCTTCGAGAGTATTAATCGCCAGATGTTTTCGTCCAGCTAACACATGGCTGAGCATATCTTCGGAGAGCCCTGTTGCCTCGCAGAATGCACGCCGTGTCTGAAAACGCTGCTCTATCAGCTGTGCAAGTTCATCGCGATAATCCGGCTGGCGAGCCAGTCCCTCGGACATGGCAAGGCGACTGTCGAGATCCTGAAAGATGCGATACACAGCCGTCTTGCGAATTTGCGGACGAGTCAGATTCTGATCGGCATAAAAATCTGCAATTCGCGCCATCCACAAGTTACTGAAAACGGACCAGTCTGCAGTTTTTTTGGCAACAGCCTTCATGTCCGCAATCAATGACCGCTCTGCGGCAGTCAGCTTCACGAGAGAAATCTCGCGACCTTTCAGATCCAGATACACGTCAGCTTGTTTCATGTTCATTCGCCTCAATGAATTCAACCTGACCAAACCTGTCGCTTGAGTGGCAATATAGAAGCGAGTTGACCACAGGTCAAGTCTGCATTCAGATATTGCCAGTGCGGACAAGACAGAAGACGATCAGGCGATAGCGAATTTGAAATGGACAGAGATATCCGTTTTGCAACCGCTTGCTTCCTGGTCACAAAGCACCGTCGATCAGGATTTGTCATTGCCGATCATTGCATTGCTTCACGCACTCAACCTGCTTTCGCGGGAGGGAAGGCAGCGGGCTGGAGCAACGATGGAGGCATTTCGGAGCCGTGACTGGCGTTTTGTGGCCAGGATTGGGTGAAGCGAGGCGAACTGCCGGTGCGCAGAATGTGTTCAGGGAGCAAATATTCGTCGATTCGAGAATTCATCGTCTCCGGAGGCCAGTATGAAAAGCATCAAAGGAGGGGTCGTTGCGGTCCTGATCTGTGTATCACAGCTGGTCTGCCGGGACTCCGTTGCAGAAGACGTCAGCCTGAAGGCCTACTCTGAAGAGCCGCTGGGTGTGGCTGTTCTGACCGTCCCCGAGAAACTGAACGACGATCCGAATGTTCGCAGCTTTCCCCTGGAACAACTGGGGGTGACGGAACGATCGTCTGTACGATGGACATTCATGTCCGTCGCATCGCCATGAAACACGGTCGAAGACTTCTGTGCGATTGTGTGCAGCGATGCGCCTGAAGATCGACGGCTCCATCATGGATCTGTTAGCTCGTCCGACTCATCTGGTGCCAAGTGATGAAGTGCCTTTGGGCATCTTCCGCGAAGGCAGTCTGCCTGCGGATTTGCACGACTACATCCGCGGGCTCAGCACGATACAACCGTGTTTGAACTTTCTACCTGGCCGCTTTGCAAATATCTCGTTGAAGGAGCGACACATTCCATATCCGGTACCCAAACAAATAACACTTGCGACCAATGGAATCGGGTCTGGACGTTCGAGGAAGGTCATCTGGGTAGCGAAGAGCGTCGCAGGAATAAGAATGGCAAGTAAGAACGCCACGCTGAAGTCGAACATTCGTGGTTTTGCGATTGCCAGACCGGCACAAAGTCCGGAAAAACTTCCGATCCAGATCGGCCAGCCGGACTTCAGCCAAGCCACCAACGCGATCCCCATTATGAATGAAGTAAAAGAGAGAGCAATCAACTTTCCTGAATGCAACTGCACAAACCTTTCGATGCTCACCCCGGTCGCAGTCAGAATTCTGCCAATCAGGAACCCCAGCAGCAGGACAGGCATCAGCACGATTCCCACGAGGCAGCCTTCACCGGCAGAGGCAACGGCAAATATCCATCCTTCGGCTTCCACATCGCTTTGGTCGTGTTCTGGTGCGGCACACGCTTCGAGCATCTCGATAGACGATGCATCGTCAGAAAACGTCTCACCTGAAATCTGACTGCAGAGAATTCGCAATTCCTCAGCCGACTCAATCATTTTCAGGATCTGCACATCGGTATATGCGAAGCGACTTCGTTCCCCGCTGGAGACGAATTGCTCATAAAGTTGCGCGCCAAAAGTTGGACCTGACATAACTCAACTCAAACAGAGACGCTCTCCACTTCTGCACTTACTCAGGACTGTGCACAGTTTTGGATGCTTGCTGCGGAAAGCAAAGACGATTTCCGTAGTGAACGCGGGGAAGATTGTCTCCACACTCGCATCCGGCGTTTGAAGAATCACATCATATGTATTGCTTGAGAGTACGGAAACCGTGACCGTGCGAAATGCTGACGGACTGTCTCTTGAATTGCGCCAGGACCGCATCGAAGATCGTGTCAAGCCGGAAATCTCCATGATACCGCTCGACATCGCCGGTAGCCTCAGCCCGGAACAACTCGCCGACCCGATCGCGTATCTGGAATCGTTGCACTAAAGTCAACCGTCAGAATGCTTATTCTGCGTGATGCCAAAGGTTTTTTGTTCAGGCCAGATTGATGGATTTCCACTGTTTCCTCAGGTCGTCCCGGGCGTCTACAATCGATGAGTTGAATTGACGGAAACACTGTTGAAAGCTATGCGAGGCGTGGCGACAGGGACGGAATAGATTAATGGAACACTCAAACTGACTGAGTCAACTGTCATGACCGTTGGATACGCTCGCCCGGATGTTGCCGATATGGTTCTTCGCGTCTTTGAACGCTCGGTGCATCCGGAACTTTTCGCCACGGTCAGTGAAACCCAGGTCAAGGTCGGAGTTGATGTGGCAACGCTGCGACTTGGACGGCACGGACATTTGCTGGAGTATCGCACAAAACACAGCACCCTCACCGAAATTGCGACGTCGAAATTCGCCCCCCTGCCTTCACAGTTGTGCGTCATCGATCGTCGATTGATCGGCTACCGCACGCATACGGTCGAAGGCAAGGGCGTGCGGTATCACTGCAGTTATCAGCTGGAATCCGCGCCCGCCGATATTTACCTGACCTTACACCGCGAACTGGAATCCGATGCCCGCACATCCACACTCGCCGTCGCCATTCCCGGTTCCAGTATCAGCAGTCCGGATTGTCTGAGTCTTCTCAAGTGCGACCTGCTCCCCGAAGGTTTTGTCGTCCACGCATACCACACATTTCCCGACAATGGAGCCGTGCTGAGAATTCAAACACTGTTTGAACGCCTGTGATTTCCTGGTGGTTTTTCAGTGAGCGGCACGACGCTAGCCGCCTGTTGAATTAAAGTGGGATAAGCTTCCAGCTTGTCATGTTTGCTAAAATGCCTTGGTTTTCATTCAGCGATGGCAAGCTGGAAGCTTACCCCACGGAGAATTGCCGACTAAATCAACAGACCGCTAGCTGCCGGTGCTTTGCTGCTTTTTCAGGAACAGTTACCGGTGGCTAGCGCCATTCCGCTCATTAAGTCCACGGGCCAGGGAGTATCGAGATCGTCATGCCACAACTGCGATTCTGGATTGTCCTGATATTCATGACCCCGGCATGTCCCGGAGAAAAAATCCTCGTTGCGGATGACGTGCGCGATGTCACGGAGCAGAAGCTTCCGGTGACCTTTGAAAAAGACATTGCACCGCTTTTTCGGTCTCGCTGCCTGAGCTGTCATGAAGGCGAGAGCCGGAAGGCAGATCTGGAACTCGCGTCGCGAGAGCGCGTGCTTGCGGGCGGCGAGTCCGGTGCTGCGATTGTCCCCGGAAAACCAGACGAGAGTCTGCTCTATCAGCGAATCAAGAGCGGCGAAATGCCACCGGAGGGAAAGGATCTTCTGAACGAAGCCGAACAGGAACTCATTTACCGCTGGATCGCGGACATGGGGAATGCGCCCGCCGACGTGACAAGTAATCCACTCATGAACCCGAGTCAGCACGATGTGGTTCCCATCATGCTGCGACACTGTACCCCTTGTCACGGCCGACATCTTCAGGAAGCCGGGCTTGATCTGCGAAACCGCGCGGCAATGCTGAAGGGTGGTCGATCCGGGCCAGCGATTGTGCCGGGCAATACCGATGCGAGTCTGATCATTCAAAAAATCCACGCCGGACAGATGCCTCCGCTCGAACGCCTCGTGGAAGCCAGCGTGAAGCCCGTCGACCCGGCAGAGACGGCGATCCTTGTGCAATGGATCAAACTTGGGGCGCCGGAAATCATGATCGAACCGGACGTGGCCACCACGACTCCCGATCCGCTGGTCAGTGACCAGGATCGCGACTTCTGGGCATTTCGGTCCCCAGTCAAAGTCGCCGTGCCCGTCGTGCAGAACGTCGAACGCGTGCGCAATCCGATTGATGCCTTTATTCTGTCAAAGCTGGAGCAGCAGGGTCTCAGCCTGACACCGGAGGCCGATCGACGGACGCTGATTCGGAGGGCAAGTTTTGATCTGACCGGTCTGCCGCCCGATCCTCAGGAGATCGAAACTTTTCTGTCTGACGAAGATCCGCAAGCGTATGAAAAGCTGATCGACCGGCTTCTGGATTCTCCAGGATATGGTGAACGATGGGGACGTTACTGGCTGGACCTTGCGGGCTACTCAGATTCCGAGGGAAAGCGAGAGCAGGATCTGCCCCGACCTCACGCATGGCGGTATCGCGATTATGTCATTCGATCATTCAACGCAGACAAGCCGTACAGTCGCTTTCTGCTGGAGCAGATTGCCGGCGATGAATTAGCCGATTATGAACATGCCGCCGAAATCACCCCCGAGATGTCCGATAATCTCGTCGCGACGGGGTTTCTACGGATGGCACCTGATCCGACATGGGCAAATATCACCGGTTTTATTCCTGACCGGATTGATGTGATCGCAGACGAGATCGACGTGTTTGGATCCGGCATTCTGGGAC
>JANOUN010000188.1:0-2725 GCA_031416875.1 Planctomycetota bacterium
CGAAGCGCCAGCGAGGCTGAAATGGCTGAATTCCTCGCTGGCGCTTCGGGTTGGTATGACCATGAGCCCCAAAATTCCTCGCTGGCGCTTCGGGTTGGTATGACCATGAGCCCCAAAAATCACTAAGTCAACAAACCGCTAGCGCCGTCCGCTCACGGGGAATCGTCTGCAGTCCACGCCATTGAGGAGACCCTGGTCACGGGACTGTATCGCCATCGGGAAAATCGACTCAAGCCGGGTTTTCCCGGCTTTGCCACGTTCTTCATGGAACGGAATTGCAAAAATTGGCGAGTCAGATGAACTCGCGGCAGATTTGGAGGGTCGAATGAGTCTGCTGCAGAGATTCGCCGCTCCGGCAGACTCTCAACTGTTCGAAATTCTCGCTACACTTGAGAATCGGCTGCGGCGTAAACGGCAGTCTCGGCGGATCACTCAAAATTCGCAAACACTCGATGAGGATTCCAGCACGCAGCGCGTCTTGGTTTTGGGGTGGATTTGCGAGTCGATCCTTCCTGGCAGTGATTTTTCGATTTACCAATCCACTCAGCAATGGGCGTTTTACATGTCTCGCAAAGTTTATGTCGCCGGAAAACTGGTTCCGGCGGACCAGGCAAGTGTCAGTGTCTTCGATCACGGTCTGTTGTATGGCGACGGCATCTTTGAGGGTATCCGCGTGTACGGCGGTCGCGTCTTCCTGCATCGCGAACACATCGATCGGCTCTACGAAAGTGCGCTGGCGATCCGGCTTGAGATTCCGATCACTCATGCCGAGATGATTAAAGCCGTCGAAGACACCGTCCAGGCCAATGACATCAAGGACGGCTACGTACGTCTTGTGGTGACGCGTGGTTCCGGTTCGCTGGGGCTGGATATTCGTCGCACCAGCAGTCCGCAGGTGATCATTATTGCCGACACCATTTCGCTGTATCCCGCTGAGCTGTATGAAACCGGAATGAAACTGGTCACGGCCGCCACCATTCGCAACCATCCAGGCGCGCTCAGTCCTCGCATTAAGTCCCTCAATTATCTCAACAACATCATGGCCAAGATTGAAGGCACTGATGCCGGAACAGTCGAAGCGTTGATGCTCAACCACAACGGCGAAGTCGCCGAATGCACGGGCGACAACATCTTCATCGTCAAGCATGGGGTTCTGAAGACACCTCAGCGCGATTCAGGAATCCTGGAAGGCATCACACGCAATGCGGTGATGAAACTGGCCGTGGAAGCGGGGGTGAACGTCCAGGAATGTGTGCTCACGCGACACGACATTTTCACTGCCGACGAATGTTTCCTCACGGGCACCGCAGCAGAAGTCATTGCTGTCATCAGTCTTGACGGACGAAAGATCGGTACAGGCACACCGGGACCGGTCACGACAGATTTACTGAAGCGATTTCGAAAGCTGACGCAGTCGTAGATATTGGCGATTCCACATGGAATTCCGTGGCCTGGCTTCGTCCGGAACGAGCAAGTGCTCTGTCCGCGAATTGATTTCTGCCGGCCAATTCTTGAAGTGATGAGAACAGCAAATGGCACGATCGCGAGATCTGTTTGACGATACCACGATGACGTTCGGTGAGCACCTGGAAGTGCTCCGCGTACATGTGTTTCGCGCGGTGCTGGGGCTTGTCATCGCAGTGTCGATTACCTTGTTTTTCGGGGATCGCATTTTTTACTGGCTGCGAACTCCGGTCGAAAACGCCATGAAGGCCCGCGGCATCGAAAACATGACGATCGATGTGCCGATGGAAAGTTTTTATTCGTACCTGAAGGGGCTGTTCTCCGCAAAAGAAGCGCCGCCGAAGGAACTCATTATCGAAGACCCGCTGGCGCTGCGTCCTGACCAGTTGCGTGTGGTTGTTCAGAAATCTGAATTGCTGAAGGCCGTTGGCCAGGCGGCACCTTCCGAACTGGTTGCAGACGATCCGGTCACACTGCTCATCTCCGCGCCGGAATTTGCGCAGTTGCGCAAAGTCGTCGATGATACGAACAAGATCACGACGCTGAAAATGGAAGAGGGTTTCATGTCGTACATGAAGGTCTGTTTCTTCGCCGGTCTGCTGCTCGCATCACCTTGGGTCTTTTTCCAACTGTGGCTGTTCATCGCGGCCGGACTGTATCCTCACGAACGTAAGTATGTGCATGTGTACTTGCCATTGAGTATCGTGTTGTTCGTTCTGGGTGCGCTCGCGGGATATTTCTATGCGTTTCCTTTGATGCTCGATTTTCTGATCGGCTTCAATGACTGGCTCGGAATCGGATTTACGCCGCGATTGTCAGAGTACATCAGCATGGCCATGCTCATGCCGCTCATGTTCGGTGTGAGTTTCCAGCTTCCGATGGTGATGGTATTCCTGGAACGCATCGGCGTCTGCTCGGTGGAAGCCTATAAGAGGAACTGGCGCATTGCGGTGCTGGTTATTTCCATTGCGTCCATGGTCCTGACAACAGCGCCGGATCCGTGGAGCATGATGCTGATGATGGTGCCGCTGCTGCTGTTTTACGTCTTCGGAATTTTCCTGTGCCGTTTCCGCATCGGCGGTCCTGCCAGCCCGATCCGCTGAGTCCAGCTGCAGTAACTCAAAACGACAGTGCTGACTTGATCCGGCGAAATGTCTGCGAAGGCATTACGGCTTGATTCCGGAAAGTCCGGGGCTTTAGCTGTCGATCGGCAACACAGTTGCTGCAATCCGATTGAGTCGCGTGTTTTCCCGGAGCCTGC
>JANOUN010000189.1:0-3241 GCA_031416875.1 Planctomycetota bacterium
CGCGGGCTTCGCCCGCAACCGAAACAAGTAAGCAGATTTCGCTGAAATCTGCTGTGCCGACTTCGGCGAAGTCGGCCTACATTGTAGCCGGCCTCAAAATGATGCGTTGCCAAAAATCTTCTCAGGAATACAACTCTCAACGTTTGCAGAGCAGCGTTCGTCCGTTCGAAAACCCTGCAGATTCCACAAATAAACCAGACAAACTTCGTCTTTTGGCAGATCTGATTGATCGGCAGCCGATACAAAAGTAAACTGTCACAGTGGAATTGCCAGAAGAAGCACAATTTATAAAGTGCTGCAGGAGTCCGAGATGTCGAATCAGCCCGTTTCTGTCACGTTACTGAATCAGGTTCAAAACCGACTTCGCGCAGCGAGTTTCGCCCGAGCGCTCCATTGGTGGACGCTGGGAGCTTTCGGCTTGGCCTGTGCCACGGTGCTTGCCGTCAGATTGCTTGGACTCCTTCCGGAGAATCGACAACCGCTCGCATGGCTTTTGGTGTTTCCCGCAGTGGCTGCCGGTGCCGCTTGGTTGTTTTACCGCCGCGTCGAACGAACGGCCGCCGCTCGCGCCGTCGATCAACATGCAAAAACGGACGATCTGTTTCTGACACTGGCCACACTGTCGTCATCTGCCGGTGAGTATCAGCCGTTGGTCGAACAGTCCGCCGCGAAAGTCGCCACCCGCATCGTGCCCGCGAACGTCGTGCCCTATAAGGTCGAACGTCCAATCGGAATGCAGGCTGGTGTGCTTTGCGTTCTCGCGCTCCTCGTGTGGTTGCTGCCAACGCTGGATCCGTTTGGCAATGTCGAGGCAGCGACGAAGGTGGAAAAGGCGAAGAAGGAAATCGAACTCGTTCGCAAGGCCGTCAAATCCCGCGAAGAGAAGCTGTCGCAGGAAGTGAAGACCGCCGAAGAACGCGATGACAAACTCAACGAGCAGATGAAAGAACTGATGGCATCGCTGCGGCAGATGCGACCGATGGAGAAGAAACCGAATTCCAAAGTGCTGCAGGATCATCGCGGCTCATTGAACGACATGTGGAAAAATGTGTCCAGCGAAGAACTTCGTGAAATGCTCAGTCAATCGATCTCGGATCAACAGTTCGGTGGCCAGCGAACACAGAAGATGAATGAATGGCTCAAGCAACTGCAGCAGGGCAACAGTGAAATGCTGCAGCAGCAGCTGGACCAGGCCAAAGAAACCATGGAAGCCATGCTGGAAGCGAAAACGCCCGAAGATCGCCAGAAACTGGCCTCCCAGCTGCGACGCCAGCTGCAGGACATGAAAAAATTCTCGTCGGAGAAAGCCAGTTCGCCAGAACTCGAAAACGCCCTCAATCAGGCCCTGAAAGCTCTGGAAGCACTCGCCGCCAAAAAGCAAAGCGGAGAAGCCACCAGCGAAGAAGAAATGCAGATGGCTCAGGAAGCCGCCGAAGCCCTGCGTGAGTCTCTGGAATTGTCAAAAACTGAACTTCAGGAACTGGCTCGATCGGCCAAAGAAATGAAGCAGCTCGAAGAAGCGCTGCAGACGTTGCAGCAGGCGGAAAAACTGAACAGCGAGGGCCAGTTGGACGGTGAACAATGCGAAGGCTGTAAGTCGCTGGCAGAATACGCTGAAAAGTACAAGAAGATGATGGCAGGTATGGGGAAGGGCGGCGAGGGCGAACGAGAAAAGGGCGGCAGCCCGATGGATGAAGATGACAGCGATCCGGAAGGCTACAAGGACGAAAAAACCAAAACGCAGATTCAGGCAGGAAAAGTCCTGCTGTCAATCAAGACCAAAGAGGCAGCGACTGAGAAAGACTTCGATCCGGAAGAATTGAAGAAGTACGAAAGCACTGTCACCGAAATCAAATCCGGCGTGCAGGCCGCCATCGAAAATGAACAGATTCCGCCGGGCTATGTCGATGGCATCAAGAGCTATTTCGACAATCTGGATTCAGCCGATTCGACGAAAGAATAGTGCGTCAGGCTGTACGCCAGGATCACAGGCTTGGAAAAGAGGTCGTCGTCTGTTTCACCAGCGGTTCCCTGATCGCCATTCCTGAATGCTCAGTGCCTTCTCGCCAGCCACCACGATGTGATCGATGAGCGGGATGCCGATGATTTCGGCGACGG
Organism: Planctomycetota bacterium; assembly: GCA_031416875.1. Lineage (GTDB taxonomy): Bacteria > Planctomycetota > Planctomycetia > Planctomycetales > Planctomycetaceae > SXXK01. Next base: position 2,119 of record JANOUN010000189.1, read on the forward strand.
ATTCCAGACGTTCTGTCACGCTGATGTCCTGATCGCTGGGCGTTGGATCACCGGACGGATGATTGTGAACCACAAGAATGCAGTTGGCTGCATCGCGGATGGCGGGTCGAAAAACTTCACGCGGATGCACCAGACTGTTGCGGAGTGTTCCGACCGTGATCTGATGGGAGGCGATGGGCTGGTTCTTGGTGTCCAGCGTCACCATGTGGAATTCTTCCTGTTTCGCTTCTTTCGCGAGACGCCCGAAATGTTCCAGGCAAAATCGTATGGCGGTGGCAGGACTGGTGATGCGAATACGTTCCTTAAATCCATTGTCCATCGCCGCAGCCACGCGACGGCCAAGTTCAATTCCGGCCATGATCTGGCAAAACGCAGGCTCATTCACGGCCACGCTGAATTCTTTCAGTTCCTTTCGCCCAAGCCCCGGCAGCGTGTCCAGTCGGCTTCCCAGTCGTGTCGCAATCCTCTCTCCCGCCTGCAGTGCCGATTCTCCCACGCGGCCCGTGCGGATGAGGATCGCCAGCAGCTCGGACAGCTTCAGTTGTGCCGCGCCGTGCTGCAACAGGCGTTCGCGTGGACGTTCGCTGGCGGGTGCTTCGGTGATCTGCGTTCCATGCACCTGTGAATTGACCCAGGGATCGACTTCAAATGTTTGTGGATCGTCCTTCCAGCGGAATCGTTTCCCGGTTTCCGTTTCGACCTGCTGCAGGTTTCCCTGCCGGACAAGGGTCGTCACAATCAGACGCGTGACCTGGAGATATTCGTCACCGTGCGATTCGCGAATTTCTTCGATCGCGAATTCCGGACGTTCACGCAGTCGCGACAGGACTGCCTGATAAATCTGTTTGCGATCAGGTTTTGAAGCGCGCGGCATCTGGTAGAATCCCCATGACAGGTGATCGGCATCGTTGTTTCGGGGTGCTATCTTACAAACTCTTACGGACATTTGCCTGCCAAACAAGCGGCGTCCACGGAAAATTGCATGGCTGGCCAGTAATTGACCATGCGCAACTTGTAGGGTGTGACAAGCAACGCGCCGGCACACCGAATCACAGACATGGTGTGACAAGCAACGCGCCGGCACACCGAATCACAGACATGGTGTGACAAGCAACGCGCCGGC
>JANOUN010000190.1:0-6632 GCA_031416875.1 Planctomycetota bacterium
TTGGTGTTGGTAACTGTAAACGTAGCCAATAACCCCTGCCATTCGTTCTGCAAAGCCGCGCTGACTGCAATCTCTGTGTTGATGTTGCCAACGTGATATTCCAGCAGCCAGTCTCCGCCGAGAGATGCCTGCCCGGTCAGGTTCGTGCTGGCCGCCACATCTGCACCGGTCCACTCAGCAAGCTGCTGCAGCATGCTGGTTCCGGAATTTGAGCTGGCGAGATCGCAGCCATAGAACAACAGGTCCGCTCCGCCCCTGAGCGAATCGCTCCACTGTCGAAACTCGGACTGTTTGAGCTGCAGAGCGTTCGCGTCGATCCAGGTATTACCCAGTTTGAACGCCCGGTCGGTCGCGTGGGCGAAGATGTGAATGGCATCCACCGGCTGATTGAGCTGCATCAGGTGCTTAGTGATCTGATCCAGTCCATCTCCGCTGGCGTCAATCTGCACCACATCGAATATGATGCCTTCGACAGCTCGCGACTGCACATCGGCCAGTACTTGCTCGTAAGCATGAATGCCGGTGTCAACGAACACGATCTCGATCCGCTGCGAAGCGTCAGCCACTGTTGTCACGAGAGCAACGCCGTCCGTTTCCCGCAATTCAAGCGAGTTGGCTTGTACCAGCTCCGTGAATACCACCTGTGATTCAATCCTGCCGGTCTGGTACTCCAGCTCCCAGTCTCCGCCTAAACTGGTATGCGCCGCAAGATCCGGGCTGGCGGCCACGTCGGTGTCGGTGAGGATGCTGAGTTCGTTCAACAGTCGCTGGCCGTCTTCAGAAGCGGCCAGGTTGCCGCCATAAAACAGCACGTCCGCCTTATCGGACATGGAATACTGCCAGGCACTGATCGCCCCGCGGTAGCGATCCAGATTGTCCATCGACAACAGCGTGGCCCCCAGCTGCACTCGTCCCGCTTCCCCGTGGGAAACAATGTGCAGGCCGTCAACCCCGTCATACCGCAGCAGCGATGCCGTAATCTGCGCAATGCCGTCTTTGGTGGAATCCAGCACGATGAATTCCAGGGTGCGCGAGCTGTCACTGTCATTCTCAGATTTCAGATTTGAAATTATCTGATCCACATTGCTGATCGACGAATCCAGAAACACCAGCTCTAACGTCTGCTCATCGGTCGCTCCCGTGCTGTTCTGATCGGTGATCTGAGATGGCAGCACGGAATCTGCGACTAAATCCAGCAACTGCTGGTCGGGAACCTGAAACGCGGTCATGCCGTCTGCGGGCGCCGAATCGGCAAGTATGCTGCCGCCGACTTCAGCGATTTGCGCCACCACCGGCGCAAGCCCGGACGCACTGAAGAGCATGCGATCTTCGAGCCGCGTCAGCTGCAGTGGTCGCTCATAACCACTCCGAGTCAGCTTGCGAGTTTCGTACAGCGCCTCTTGAATCAACAAGCGCGTCCGGCGAACAAAATTTCGCAGAGACATGGGCAGGAACCCTTCCCGGCGATTGCAGCGACCTCTGACGCGGACCTTTCCGCGCCTATCGAGGGCGCAATCTACCTTGATGAGTATCTACACCACGAATAGGTAACACGTTCCGATGGGGCTGACTTTGCAAAGTAGTTGTCGAAAAACAACTGTGACTTTGATGCGATTCTGCTCGTGATGGCGGATCGTTTGTCACGCAAAGATTTTCTAAAGTCCGGGCTTTTACCCAGTTCGACTGCCGTAAATTCAAACTGGATCAATTGGGCCCATAAGTCGGATTGCAGCATAAAAAAACCGAGGATGATTCCTCGGCTAATGCGACGATGACGTTCTGGTGATTCACTGCGGTGAGTCAGCGCTGAATTTGATCTGATTCAGTTGGCAGGGACAACAATATCGTGGTTGTCTGGCTTCTTGTTGCTGAAATTACAAAGTTCTTCGCGAACGATATTCATTGTCTTCGGTGCTTCAATCCCAATCCGAACTGAGTTTGGGCCAATCCGCACAATCGTGATTGCAACGTCATCTCCGATCAGAATTCGCTCGCTGGTCTTTCTGGATAGTACCAACATGTTCTCTCTCCCTGCGCCTTATCCTGGGTCTTCCTTGATCCGTCCGGGCTGACCACATCGTGGTCTGATCGCCCCCCCAACGTCCCGCTTCATGTGCTGATCCGGCACAACCGGCCTGACATCACAATGACTGCGACGTCATTACGATAACACCCCGCACAGTCGCTGCCAACAGGAAAATCCGCAAAATCCATGCTGCCCAAAAAAACAGCACAACCACTTAAGTGAAATTGTGCCCATTTTTTAGGCACTCGCGGCAGCCAAATCTCTCTGCCAATGTGGCAGTGACTAATGAGTCAGGCTGCTCGCTTGTTTTTTACTGTTCTTCGGAGTGAAATTCCTGCATCGTGGGCTGGCGCGACCAATCGCCTTTTGCCCCACTCAGCATCTTTCCACACAAAGGAATCAAAAGTGATCCGGATTGGAATCATTGGTGTCGGGTTCATGGGTTACACACATTTTGAGGGGGCTCGTGATCTGGTCGACGGGAAGATCACCGCGATCTCGACGCGCGACCCAAAGAAGCTGGCGGGGGACTGGACATCGATCAAGGGCAACTTCGGGCCACCGGGGGGACACGTCGATGTTTCGCAGTTGAAGTGCTGTGCCGACTACCGCCAACTTCTGGCCGACCCGGAGATTGATTTGATCGATGTCTGCCTGCCGACTGACAAGCATTTCGCCGTCGTGATGGAGTCGCTGAAAGCTGGCAAACCAACGCTGGTGGAAAAGCCGATCTCTGTCGATCTGGCGCAGGCCGAGCAGATGGTCAACGCCGCCAAGGTCGCCAACGTGCCGCTGCTGGTCGGGCACGTCCTGCCATTCTTCCCTGAATTTCGCTTCGCAGCCGAATCCATTCAGGACGGACGCTTTGGAAAGCTGAAAGCCGCGCACTTTAAGCGAGTGATCAGCCCGCCAGACTGGTCAAGTGATATGTCAGACTTTCGCAAGCTCGGGGGCTGGGGAATCGATCTGCACATTCACGACAACCACTTTATCGCCCACGCCTTCGGCCGGCCCGATGGAGTCTTCTCGCGCGGACTGTTGCAGGATGGTTTCGTGAATCACGTTCACACGTCGTATCTGTATTCCGATGGACCAGCCGTATCGTGCGTGAGTGGCGGAATCGCGGCAAAGGGGCTGCAATTTGCGCATGGGTATGAATTGTATTTCGACAATGCGACACTGTTGTTTGATGCAGGAACTCTGGCGGGCGAATGGACAGTGAGTCGCCCGCTGAGCGTGATCACCAACGACGGCAGAATGACGCACCCTGAGCTCGGTGGCAGCGGAAAATGGTGCAGTGCCTTCACGGACGAACTGCAGGTCGCTGTGAATGTGATCACGGGCAAACAAACCGCTGGCCCGTTATCGAGCGACACCGCATTGGCGGCATTACAACTCTGCTGGGCCGAAGCCGCCAGTATCGAATCCGGAGCCGTCGTGCCGCTTTGATGTCCGGCAACTTTATTCCTCTCAAAGCCAATCGCCGCAAGAGAACGCAACGAACGCAAATGAGAATGCCGGATGGCAGTGATCTGATATACCGCACGCGGTTGGCATAGGCTCGGTTTAACCGCATGCCCAGCGGGCCGCGATTGTTCTATTTGAAATTTCGTATTTGAGATTTGAGATTTGAAATACGAAGCGCGGGGCGTTGCCCACGCGGTTAAACGAATGTGTCATCCTCAACCGCACGGAATTTGCGATCTTTGCGCTCTTTTGCGGCCAGAGCCGCGACGTCCCCTGCGATTCCTTATCGTGGATCTGGTGTGTTACCAAGCGATACTTCGGACACGAATTATGGCTGGCAAACATACCGCAGGGCTGACACCCACCACGCGCCGAATCGGCTCAAATCGCCCGGAAAAACGCTCAGAATTGGTGTTTCAGATTCACTTCCTGTCGCAGCTTTGCTAAACCACTACTATATCTGGAGGATTCTTTGTGGCAGCATGCGGGAAATCGAAGTTCTTCGACAACCGTTGAGCAAGCCATCCTCAAAGGCAAGGACGTGTTGGATGACATCTGTCTTACTCTTTCTTTTTATGTTCCTGACATGCCTGATGTTTCTGGGCATGCTCTGGGGTGATCGGCTGAGTTTTTCGGGGCTGTTCGAAGGTAATTGGCTCAACCCGATCACTGGCCTGATCAACGTGGTCTCACGCACTTTGGGTGAATTCCTTGAATTGTCTGTCGCGTTTATTGTGGGCCACTTGTCGTGGGTTGTCGCTGCCGTTTCCGGAACTGCCGGATTGATTCTTGTCGCGTTCCTCATGGGTGGTGGACTGGCGACTGATGCAGAAGCGTACTATCGTGATACCGTCGCGCCACTGAATGCCGGCGGCGTCGTGGATCGCGTGAATGAGGTCAAGCCAGCGGAACCATTTCAGGAAATCGCGAACGGTATCGTCCTGGCTCGAGCAGACATGGACGATTCAAATCTCGTCGATCAGGCGAAGGGCGGCCCTTACCTGCTGTTCGGAAGGCCTGAATACCAGCCTGCCCGTGTGCGAACTCGCCGTCCGATCGATGGTTCAATCGCTTCCGCGCCGACATCACGACCTTTGCTCGAACGCCCCGAACTGGACGTACGTTTTGATCGATTGACTTCCGAAACGCAGATTCCGGATCGTGTGCGCACAACCCTGACCGAGGGACGACTGCTCAACGATCTTCCCAATGTGCAGTTCGTGGATCGCGCCGTGCGAAATCTGCTGCGTGACAACTGGCGTGCCGGGCTTGGTCTGCCGGATGAATTTGGAGGTATTGGAGAGCCCGATGATCTGGTCCCCGAATCGCCGCTCGCGGTCGTGCGTGATTTGGAATCCCGAATCAGTGTGACGCCGGGTGTGATGGTTTCCAGACAGGACCTGCGCATCGAAAAAACAGTACCGCAGAGATCAGCGACGGGCGAAGTGACGATGCAGGTCACAATTACGAATCTGGCCAGGAATGTGATCGATGGGCTGCTAGTGCGGGAACTGCTTCCGTACGGTACCAAAGTGCGCGGGACGGCACCGGAAGGCATCCTCCGAGATGCGACGCTGACCTGGCTGTTGACCGACCTGCGGCCTCAGGAAGAACAGGTTCTCCGCTTCACTGTGATTCCCACCGACGATCCAATCGGTGGCCGCGATACGCTGTTTGAGTCTCAGACCGAAGTTTCTGCGCTCACGGCTGTCACGACGCGCACCGTCGTGACTGAAGAAATGTTCCAGCCGGCGCCCACGCGCCCGCCGATCGGGACGCGCCCTCCGGAAATCGTCCGCGCACCAAAACTGCGTCTGCGGATCGCTGAACCAGAATCTGCAGTGAGCGTCGGAGCCTGGACAACGGTGATGTTTCGCATCAGCAATATCGGCAACACCAGTGCAGAGGGCGTCCGGCTGCGACTGATTCTGGATGAAGTACTCGATCATCACGCGCTGTCAGACGATGACCTCGACCGGCAGCTCGATGCCCCCATCGCCCGTATTGCGCCGGGTGAAACACGCGACTTTGAGCTTGTGGTGAAGCCCCGCCGAACCGGTGAAGCTGTATCCACAGCCGAATTACTCTTTGACGACCAACCACTCGACCTGCAAACCTTTCGCCTCAGCACCCGCGCTGCCAACCCATCGTCGTCTGCACCAACCCGAGTCCGTCCGTAATGCCGATCAGACGTCGGTGCTGAATCCATTTCTTCGGACGGTCCTTTCGACAGCATCATTCGCTATACTCATATGGAAATCCACTTCCCAGTTTCCGTTGGATCCTTAAGTCTGCATGTCTTCAATTGATGATATCCTCATTGCCTGCGAATCGCGGATTGGCTATCAATTTCGCGACCGGGTTCTGTTGCGGCGCTGTCTGACGCATAGCTCCTCAGCCGAGACTCGCCTGGATTCAAATGAACGCCTGGAGTTCCTTGGCGATTCCGTGCTGGGGGTTGTCATCTGCGAGTATCTGTTTCAGAATTTTCCTGATCAGCGCGAAGGCCAGATGACTCAAATGAAGTCCTGGCTTGTCAGTCGCCAGACTTGTGCTCGTGTGGCCCGATTACTGGATGTCGCAGAACTGATTCTGGTGGGACGCGGTCTGCAGAGCATTCCGGATTCCATCCTGTCGGCGGTGGTGGAATCTTTGATCGCCGGTGTTTACTTTGACGGCGGTATGGAAGCAGCTCGACAGTTTATTCACACATCGTTCCGCGAGGAACTGGCACTCTGTCGCCCGGAGGATGCTGAAAACTTTAAGAGTCAGCTCCAGGAGATTACGCAGCGCGACATGGGCAAGACACCCGAATATGTCGTCGTCGAAGAAACCGGCCCTGATCATGCGCGAGTGTTCAGCATCGTTGCACGAGTCGGTGACACCGTCTTTGAATCAGGCTGTGGCAAAACCAAAAAAGAAGCCGAACAACAAGCCGCTCGCAACGCTGTCGAGTCACTGCAGCGCCCCGCGAGAGAACGCGACGCTGTTAAGAACCCCTGAATAATCCGACGGCCGGTAGACCGTGCTCGGTTGAGGATGGCACATTCGTTTAACCGCGTGGGCAACGCCCCGCGCGTGGGAGTTCGTCCATCGGGACTCTGCGCGCGGCCCGCTGGGCACGCGGTTAAACGAGCCA
>JANOUN010000191.1:0-1616 GCA_031416875.1 Planctomycetota bacterium
GGAGCACTAGACTTCTGCCCTGAAGAATCCCGATTTATTGTGGTAAATGCAGGCATGAACGATTGGATGACAACTTGAACAACTCAAATCCCAACGATATGACGGTGGACCCGGACGGGAATCCGATCCCTCAGGTGGGCGGTATACCCTCTGAGCATCCTCAGCGGATCGGGCGCTACCGGATCGAGAGAGTACTCGGCAAAGGCGGCTTCGGACTGGTCTATCTGGCCCACGACGAACAACTGAATCGCCGGGTCGCGATGAAAGTGCCGCACGCGAAGCTGATCTCGAAGCCCGAAGATGCCGAAGCGTATCTGGCTGAGGCCCGGACGGTGGCGAATCTCGATCATCCCGGTATCGTGCCGGTGCATGATGTTGGCAGCACAGAGAATTGTCCGTGTTACGTTGTCTCGAAGTACATTGAAGGTGTCGATCTTTCGACGAAGCTCAAGCAACACCGGCTGAAATATCGAGAGGCCGTCGAGATTGTCGCCACGGTGGCCGAAGCTCTGCATTACGCTCACAAGCAAGGACTCGTCCATCGAGACGTGAAGCCCGGCAATATCCTGATTGGCAAAGACGGCAAGCCTTACGTCGTCGATTTTGGGTTGGCACTGCGGGAAGAGAACGTCGGCAAGGGGCCGAAGTACGCGGGGACACCGGCCTATATGTCGCCCGAACAGGCTCGTGGTGAAGGACACCGGGTCGATGGTCGGAGCGATGTTTTCAGTTTGGGCGTCGTGCTGTACGAACTGCTGGCCGGTCGCCAGCCGTTCCGGGGCGACACGCAGGCGGAACTGTTCGCGCAGGTGACGAGCTACGAAGCCCGACCGCTACGGCAATCCGACGACAACATTCCGAAGGAGCTGGAACGCATCTGCCAAAAGGCGATGGGGAAACGGGCTTCGGAGAGATACTCGACCGCCAAAGATCTTTCCGACGACCTGCGACACTTTCTGGTTGAACAGACGGTGATTCAGAGCGGTTCGACGCCAGGCGGGATCACGTCGGTCGCTGCAGAGACAAAGGCCTCTGCCGCGGCCTCAACTTCCGTCGGTTCGAGTACCGCTCCTTCGGCTTCGGTGGGAACCCGTTCCTCCGACAACCAGCGGATCAGGATTGTGCCGAAGGGCTTGCGGTCGTTCGACGCTCACGACGCCGACTTCTTTTTGGAACTGCTGCCTGGTCCCCGTGATCGTGAAGGTCTGCCCGACAGCCTGCGGTTCTGGAAGACGCGGATGGAAGAAACCGATCCTGACAACACATTCTCGGTGGGCTTAATCTACGGGCCATCGGGTTGTGGTAAGTCGTCATTGGTCAAAGCCGGACTGCTGCCTCGGCTCTCCGACGACGTGATCTCCGTTTACATCGAGGCCACACCGGAGGAAACCGAGACTCGTCTGCTGCATGGACTGCGAAAACGCTGTCCGGCACTGGAAGACAACCTGAGCCTGAAAGACGCACTCGCGGCACTGAGGCGAGGCCAGGGCATCCCGTCCGGCAGGAAAGTGCTGATCGTGCTCGACCAGTTTGAACAATGGCTGCACGCGAAGAAGGAAGATGAAAGCACGGACTTGGTGCAAGCCCTGCGGCAATGTGATGGCGGGCGAGTCCAG
>JANOUN010000192.1:0-2475 GCA_031416875.1 Planctomycetota bacterium
CGATCCCAGAACTCAATATCAGCAGCACAGTCAATCGAGTTCGCAGTGATGCCGTCATTTCGGCGACCCTAGATCGCACAGGACATGTACAGTCTCAAACGACGCAGGTCTTTGCCGCCGGACTGCTTCAGAAGGCATTTGCGAGTTGCCGAAATCTGGCAGCGGCGACAGATGAAGCATCGCTGGTGGAAGCAATTTCCCAGCCAGTGCATGTGATCGATGGCTGGCCAATGAACATCAAGATCACCACCAATGAAGACTTCCGGCTCGCGGAACTGTTCCTCAACTCGCTGCCAAAATCCGGCCGACTCGGTGACCTCCACCCGTTTGCAGATGATCTGCTCGGGTAGCGTCGCTCTCAAAAAGGTCAAGCAAAACCGCGATTTGAGCCCCTGCGCTTTTCCAGATTCTGAGACGAAATGCCGCTGGTTTTTCGCGCTTCCTGGACAAATGCCAATCCAAAGAAATCGCCGCAATTCCAGGTGAGTTGCAGCCATCCCTTCGGCTAGTATCAGCCGCGCCCGGCATCAACGAATCCGCAGACAGTATCCCACCCGCTCAAATCTTCCTACGGAGGCTTCCGTGTCAAATCATGTCGAACAAGCCAGTCCGTCCCACGCTGAAAAAACAGATCCTGCAGAGAACTGCTCGGAAACAAGAGATCGCGAATGGGGAACGCGCGTGTTCCTGGGCTTTCTGTTTCTGATTGCGTGTGCCTACGCCACGATGCTGATTTATCACGTGTCACGTCCGCCAGGCACAGTCGCCGAAGATGACGGGATTCTGGAACAGTGCCGCCAGATCTGCCTGCGCTACGGGCTTGTGTCCACTGGAAACGTCCGCAAAGATGCAGAAGCGTATCTCCATGTCGTTCAGAAACAGAATCTGACCGAAGGGCTGTCACAAATCCTTTCCGAAACGGCGTTTCGTCCCGCACCTACTCAGGAACATCCGTTGCTGAATCAGACTGCGCCGGAATTTGCGTTGCCGGATGATGCAGGCAAAACTCAGTCTTTGAGTACTCTCGGCAAGGATCGTCCGGTTCTGGTCGTATTCTATCTTGGCTACGGATGCAGTCACTGCGTCGCTCAATTGATCGCGCTCGAAAATGATCTTCATTACTTTCGTGAACTGGACGCGGACATCGTGGCAATCAGTTCTGATGACCCGGCACATACGGCCGAACGTTTTGAGGAATACGGTCGCTTCCATTTTCCGGTGCTGGCAGATGTCGACAAGACTGTTGCGCAGGCATGGAATGTGTACCAGCCAGAGTCCGGCGATCAGCCTGAATTCAGCAAACACGGCACGTTTGTAGTCGATCGTACGGGCCGTGTCGTTTGGGCAGAAATGGGTGCCGAACCATTCCTCGACAACAAGTCGCTGCTCCATATCATAGCGCGTGCTCAGGGCCTGCTGCCGTCTGAGCAACCTGCGGAGTTGGCAACAGCCCGCTGAGGCCCGAACCCACGGTCGGCCAGTTTGTCAATTTACGGTAGGGTGTGTGGAGCGGAGCGAAACACACCATGTGCGATTGCGCAGGAAAGTGGTGCGTTGCGCTCCGCTTCACGCACCCTACAGGAATCGCAGATTCACAAACTGGCCAGCCGTGGCCTGGGATCTGTTACGGACTGTTCTACGAAACAGGAAGACGTAAAATTAGTTTGTTGACGGGTTTACGCAAAGTCGTACACTCATCTCATGCAGCGACAAGAAATCACTCCTGAATTTCAGAAGATTCTCAAGACGGCGTTTCGGCTGGCAGAAGAAGTATCTGCTTCGGCGTTGCTGATCCTGGCGGACCGCCCGTATGATTTTGCCTCCATGAAGCGAGATTCCACGGGATTTCGGCTGATCGTCGCATCGGACAAGAAGGATGTTCAGGAAGCAATTCGGCTCGACGATGTCGATATTGTCGAGATCCAGCAGGAACCGCAATCGCGCAATATCCAGGTGTCTCAGATTCTGCTGGAGGCAATGGCGGATGAGCTGCTGCAAACCGGCGATGTGGCCGTGGTGGTCTATTCGATCTATGAAAAGGATGGCTGCGATACAGTCAGCGTCGTGCGGCTCGCCGAACAGCTTGCCCGACTGACGTCACGCGACCTGCAGCGGCTGGAAACCAAGGTGCCGCTGGAAACACTGCGTACCGTGGTGGATCTCGCCTGCGAAATTGGCCGCGAAGGCCGCGAAGGAAAACCTGTCGGCACTCTGTTTGTCGTAGGCAACCATCGTAAGGTGATGGAGTTGTCGACGGAACAGGTTCATGATCCATTTCGCGGTTATCCAAAATCAGAACGTGCCATTCGCAATCCACGCGTGCGGGAAAGTATCAAAGAACTGGCTCAGATCGACGGGGCCTTTGTGATCTCGTCCGATGGACTTGCGATTTCCGCCGGACGACATCTGCGTGCTTCAGCGGATGGTTTGACGTTGTCCAAGGGCCTTGGTTCGCGCCACTGGGCCGCAGCCGAT